>NZ_JALCYX010000036.1:0-42907 GCF_022690695.1 Anaeromyxobacter sp. SG17 | reverse complement strand
CGGAGCGCGCCGCCCGCGCGGAGCGGGCCGCGCAGGCCGCCCGCGCCGCGGTCGAGCGCGAGGCGGCGCGCCCGTTCTTCGAGGAGCACCTCCCGGCGCCGCTGCTCGCCGAGGGTCCTCGCGGCCTGCTCTGGTGGCAGTGGCTGGCGCTCCCCGCGCTCTTCCTCCTCGCGGTCATCCTCGGGTCGCTGCTCGGCTGGCTCACGCGCCTCGTCCTCGGCCACCTCGCGGCGCGCACGCGCACGACCTGGGACGACGTGCTCCTCGAGCGCGTCGCCGCGCCGCTCACCGCGCTGTGGGCGATCGCGGTCGTGACGGTCCTCCAGTCCTGGCTCGCGCTCCCCGAGGGCCCCGAGCTCGTCCTGCACCACCTGCTCCGCGCCGCGACCTACCTCGCGTTCTTCTGGGCCGGATTCCGCTCCGTGAACGTGGCGTTCGCGGTCATGGCGGCGTCCCCCTGGACGCGGGCGAGCCCGAGCCTCGCGGGAATGCTGCCGGTCGGCCGCAAGGTCTCCAAGGTGGTGCTGCTCGCCCTCGGCGTCGTCGCCGTGATGAACGAGCTCGGGTTCCAGGTCGCGAGCCTGCTCGCCGGCCTGGGCATCGGCGGCATCGCGCTCGCGCTCGCGGCGCAGAAGACGGTGGAGAACCTCTTCGGCTCGCTCTCCATCGGCGTGGACCAGCCGTTCCGGACCGGCGACTTCATCAAGGTCGAGGACGTCCTCGGGACCGTCGAGAACATCGGGATGCGCTCTACGCGCATCCGGACGCTCGACCGCACGATCGTGACGATCCCGAACGGCAAGCTCGCGGATCTGCGCACCGAGACGTTCGCCCCCCGCGACCGGATCCGGCTCCTCGCGAACCTCGGCCTCGCCTACGCGACGACGGCGGCGCAGCTTCGCGAGGTGCTCGCCGGGATCGAGGGCCTCCTGCGGGCGCACCCGAAGATCTGGCCGGACGCGGTCTCGGTCCGCTTCACCGCGCTCGGCGAGTCGGCCTTGAACGTCGAGGTGGTGGCCTGGTTCCAGACCGCGGACTTCGGCGAGTTCACCGCCATCCGCCAGGACCTGCTCCTCGGCTTCATGGAGGTGGTGGAGCGGGCGGGCACCTCGTTCGCCTTCCCGACGCGCACGCTCCACCTCGTGGACGGCGCCGGCGGCGGACCCGCGCGTGCGCGCGGGTCGGGAGAGCGCCGATGATGTGAGTGAAAAAGGGAGAGGGCCCGACGTTTCCGCCGGGCCCTCTCGGAGTGGTGGAGCTGATCGGGATCGAACCGACGACCTCTAGAGTGCGATTCTAGCGCTCTCCCAGCTGAGCTACAGCCCCACGAAAACTTTCGTCGCCGTCGAGGACGCGCTTCATAGCGGCTGCGCCCGGGACGTGTCAAGCACCGTTTGACTCGCCCGGGTACCCTTGCTAGACCCGACCCGCCCCCATGCCCAACCCCGCCAAGCAACTCACGCCCGCCGAGCTCTCCGCCCTCGAGCACGCGTTCGCCGCGGATCCCGGTTCCGACGCGTACCGCCCGCTGACCGAGGCCTACCTCGCCATGGGCCGGTACATGGAGGCGATGGTCGTCTGCAAGAAGGGCGTGAAGGCCCATCCGGACGACCCCTCGGCCCGCGTGCTGCTCGCGCAGGTCTACGCCGATCAGGGGAAGGACCGGAAGGCGCTCGAGGAGCTCCAGGGCGTCCTGGCCGCCTTCCCGACCTTCGTGGCGGCGCTGCGCATGGCCGGCGGCCTGCACCTCCGGCTCGGCGAGCGGGAGGCGGGCGAGGCGGCGCTGCGCCGTGCCGCCGAGGCCGCGCCCAACGATCCCGAGATCCGGGAGATGCTCCAGAAGTACGGCATCAGCGCCGTCGCCAGACCCGCTCCCGCCGCCGCGCCCCCGGCCGGGCCCCGTACGGGGCCGGACGCGCCGCCCGTGGCCCCGCGCGTCGCGCCGCCCGCCCTGGGCCGTCCGGCCGCGACCACCGCCCGCGTGACCGCGGCACGCCCGGCGGCGTCCATGCTCGAGGAGGACGTCCCGGTCCCCACCCCGACGCCGGTTCCGGCGACACGCGCCCGCGGCGCGGTCTACGCCCAGGAGCTCGCCGACAAGTACGCGACGCAGGAGTTCCAGCTCTCGCCCGGCGCGGCGCCGCGGAAGCGGGCGAAGCGCGGCACGTTCGTGACCACCGTCGCGCTGTTCATGGTGCTCGCGGTGGCGCTCGGCGGCTGGGTGCTCTTCAACCGCGCGCGGAAGGAGCGGATCGAGGCGATCGACCGGCTCCTCAAGGACACGCTGCCGCTGCTCGACAAGGACGCGCACGCGAGCTACGTCGAGGCCGCGGGCAAGCTCCAGCAGATCCTCGAGCACGACGACAAGTCGATCGCCGGCCATGCGTTCCTCGCCTACGTCGACGCGCTCCGCGCGGGCGAGCACGGCGACGGCGACGCGATCCGCGCCGAGGCAGTGAAGCACGTCGACGCGGCGCGCCAGCTCGGGCAGCGCCACTCGCACCTCGTCGCGGCGGAGGCGTACCTGAAGCTGTACGGCGGGGACGCCGCCGGCGCGAAGGAGGTCGTGAACGCCGTGCTCCAGGGCGGCGAGGGCAACCAGAGCCCGTTCCTGCAGGGCGTGCTCGGCGCGATCCTGCTGCGCGAGGGCGACCTCGACGGCGCCCGCGACGTGCTCGGCAAGGCGCAGAAGGCGAGCCCCGGCGACGTGCGCATCGCGTACCTGCTCGGCGAGCAGTTCCGCCGCCGCGGCGAGGGCTACGAGCTCTCGGCGACCGGCTTCTACGACTACGCGCTCCGCATCCAGAAGGACCACGTCTGGTCGATCCTCGGGAAGGCGGAGGTGCTCGTCGCCCGTGGCCAGGCGGAGGAGGGCGGGAAGGCGGCGGAGCTCGTCCTCACGCCGCAGGCCGCCGCGTCGCGGCCGCAGCAGGCGCTCGCGTACGCCCTGCGCGGCGCGGTGCTCGCCGCGTCCGGCAAGGCGACGGACGCCGCCGCGGCCGAGGCGCAGGCGGCGAAGCTCGATCCCTCGAGCCCCGAGATTCCGCACCTCGTCGGCCAGCGGAAGCTCCGCGAGGGCGACGCCGCCGGCGCGGTGGAGGCGCTCCAGCGCGCCGTGTCGATCGATCCGCAGCGCGTGTCGCTCTACGCCGACCTCGTCCGCGCGCAGCTCGCGCGCGAGGGCGGCGCGCAGCAGGCGCTCGAGACCCTGAAGCGCGCGGTCGCGCGCGTGGGCGAGAGCCCGCGCCTCGCGCTGCTGCTCGGCGACGCCTACCGCGCCGCCGGCGACGCCGACCTCGCGCGTGGCCAGTACGAGAAGGCGATCCAGCTCGGCCGCCCGTTCCCCGACGCGCGCGTCTCGCTCGCGAAGCTCCACCGCGCGAAGGACAACATCCCCGGCGCGCTCGTCGAGCTCACGCAGGCGATCGACGAGTACGGCCAGGGCGGCGCGGGCGGTGCGGCGGTCGCCTACGTGGAGATGGCCGAGGCGGAGCGCGCCCGCGGCGCGAAGCGCGAGGTGCTCGTCGAGCTCTACGAGAAGGCGCTCGAGCGCGATCCCGCGAGCTGCGAGGCGCTGTGGGGCTCGGGCAAGCTCGAGGCGGACGTGCAGCGCACCGAGCGCGCGAAGCAGCGGCTCGGCGCGTACGCGAAGCTCTGCCCGCGCGGCTCGCACGCGAGCGAGGCGGCGGCGCTCTCGAGGTAGCCTCCTCCGCTTTCGGAGCCCCGTTCGCCCCGTCCGCGCGAAGCGGGCGGGGCGATTGCTTTCTGGACGGCGCGTCGGCGAGGTCGAGACCGAGCCGGCCGGTCGAGGTCGGGGTCGACGACGAGGTCGAGGTCGAGGTCGGGGTCGGGGTCGAGGTCGCTGTCGACGGCGAGGTCGGGGTCGGACTCAGTGCTGCGGCCGGGGTCGCCCCGCCGCCGCGCCCTTCCTCACTTTCCTTTCTTCTTCGCCTCCTCCGCCTCCCGCTGCCGGACCTCCTTCTCGATGGCGTCCATCGGGTTCCCGGTCACGCGCTTCGGCTTTCCCTCCGCCGTGCGGGCGTCCACCACCTTCACCGGGATCTCCGCGCGCGCCCCCTCGACCTCGACGATCGCGGTCGAGCTGCCGGCGCTCACTCCCCAGAGCTGGCCGCGACCGTCGCCGCGGCAGACGCCCTCGTCGGCGCAGCGGGTGTAGGCGACGCGGCCCAGCACCGGCGCGCCGGCGTCGTCGAACGCCTCGACCTGCAGCGCCACGGGCCGCGGCTCGTCCTCCATCCGGACCTCCACCGAGGCGGGCTTCACGGCGATGCGCGAGACCACGCGGACGATCACCGGGACCTCGCCCTTCGCCTCGCCGATCGTGCAGCGGATCGTCGCGGTTCCCGGTCCGGCCGCGGTGACGATCGCGTCGTTGGCGGGGCCGGTGACGGTCGCCACCTTCTCGTCGGAGGACGACCAGCGGCAGGCCTCCTTCGGCACGGGCTTGCCGTCGCGAAGCCGCGGCGTCGCGTGCAGCGGCGCGGTCTGGCCGCGGAGCCCGAAGCGGAGCGAGGTGGGCTCCACGTCGACGCGGGCGGGTTTCTCGCAGGCGGCGAGGAGAAGCGGGAGGCCGAGGAGGGCGAGGAGGGAGCGGACGCGCATGGCTGCGATGCTAGCGCAGCGCGAGCCCCGCGACGCGTTCCCGGCTCAGCCGGCCCGCGGGGCGAGGTGGTAGAGCATCACGTACACGACCACGCCGGTCACCGACACGTACATCCAGATCGGCAGCGTCCAGCGGGCGATCCGGCGGTGGTTCGGGAAGCGCGCCCGGAGGCCGAGGAACAGCGTGCGCAGGACGAGGGGCGCCGCGAGGGCCGCGAGGATCGTGTGGCTCGTGAGCACCGCGAGGTACGCCGCGCGGAGCGGGCCCCCGCCGGGGAACCTGTGGGTGCCCGTGAGCGCGATGCGGGTGAGATAGCCGACGAGGAACAGCGCGGACGCGCCGCAGGCGGAGAGCATGAGCGCCCGGTGCCGCTCGCGGTGGCCCCGGCGGATGGCGACGTAGCCGAGGAGGAGGAGGACGAACGCGAGGCCGTTCAGGGTGGCGTTCACGCTGGGCAGCACCTCGCCGAGGCTCATGATCGCGGGGCCCTCCGGGTGGCGAGCGCGCCGAGCGCGAGGGCGGCGGCGGCGAAGAGCGCGCAGACCGCGAGGTCCCGCGCGCCGGAGCCCGCGAGCGCGCCCGGCGCCGCGGGGCCGCCGAGGGCGCGGCGCGCGGCGGAGACGGCGTAGGCGAGGGGGTTCGCGCGCATCACCGCGGCGAGCGCGCCCGTGCCCGAGGGGGCGGGGAACATCGCGCCCGACACCACCCAGAGCGGCACGAGCAGCGTCATCTGGATCGCGTGGTAGCCCTGCACGTTGTCGAGGCCCCAGGCGACGGCGAAGCCCAGCGCGGCCAGCGCGACCGCGGCGAGCGCGAGCGCCCCGAGGAGCAGCGGCCAGTGGACGCTCGCGTACCCGAAGCCGGCGAGCGGCGCGAGCGCCAGGAAGAGCGCGGCCTGCGTGAGCGCGACCGCGGCCGAGCCGAGCGTCTTGCCGACGGCGAGCGCGACGCGCGAGCCGGGCGCGGCGAGCACGGACTGGAGGAAGCCGCGGTGCCGGTCCTCGATCACCGAGGCGGTCGTGAAGATCGACGCGAACAGCACGACCATGAGGACGACGCCCGGGAAGAAGTAGGCGAGGTACGGCACGCTCGAGCCCGGCATCCGGAACGTCTCGCCGAAGCCGGAGCCGATCACGAGCCAGAAGATCACGGGCTGCCCGAGCGCCCCCACGAGGCGCGACGGCTGGCGGAAGAACCGGACGAGGTCGCGCCGGGCGAGGACGGCGACCGTGGCGAGATCGAAGGCGAGGGCGCGGAGGATGGGGAGGCCGGGGGCGCGGGGGACCGGCCTAGGAGTCGCGGTCGCGGTCGGGGTCGAGGTCGAGGTCGAGGTCGCGGTCGAGGTCGAGGTCGAGGTCGAGGTCGCGGTCGAGGTCGAGGTCGCAGCCGGGACCGCGCGCACCGCCCTCCTCCGGTCCGTCCGTCCGGCCGCGTCCTCCTCTGCCGCGGGCTGCTCCTCGAGCGCCTCGCCCGTGATGGCGAGGTATGCATCGGCGAGCGTCGGGCGCCGGACCGAGACGCTGCGCAGCCTCCCCGCCGGGAACGCCTCCACGATGCGTGGCACGAGCTCGTGGGCCGCCTCCCGCTCGACGTGAACGCCGTCGGCGCGGACACGCGCGGGGAGCCCCAGGCGCCGCCCGATGTCCGCGGCGATCGCCTCCGGGTCGTCCGCCTCGACGACGACCACGTCTCCCGATACGCGGGCGCGGAGCGCCTCGGGCGTGTCGCACGCCACGATCTGGCCGCGCGCGAGCACCGCGAGGCGGTCGCAGCGCTCGGCCTCGTCCGGACGGTGCGTCGTGAGCACCACCGTCGTCCCCGCCTCGCGGCGGAGCGCGGCCACCCGCGCCCAGAACGCCCGGAAGGCCGCGGCGTCGAGCCCGCTCGTCGGCTCGTCCATGACGAGCAGCGGCGGCTCGTGGATCCGCGCGCGGGCGAGCTCCAGCCGGCGCCGCATCCCGCCGGAGAGCCGGTCGACGGGCTCCCGGGCGCGGTCGGCGAGCGCCGCCTCCTCGAGCAGCGCGGCGACGCGCGCACCCACCTCGCGCCGCGGGACGCGGTGGAGCGCCGCGCCCAGCCGGAGGTTCTCCGCGGCGGTGAGCTTCCCGTCGAGGCCGGGATCCTGGAACACGATCCCGGCGGCGCTGCGGAGCCTCCGCGCGCCGGGGGCGATCGCGCGCCCGTCGAGGAGGAACCGCCCCACGTCGGGGCGGAGCAGGCCGGCGAGGATGGCGAACAGCGTGGACTTCCCGGCGCCGTTCGGCCCGAGCAGGCCGAAGATCTCGCCCGGGCGCACCTCGAGCGAGACGCCCCGCAGGACCTCGCGGTGGCCGCGCCGCACGGCGACGCCCTCGATCGCGAGGCGCGCGGGCGGAGTGGCCGGGCGAGCGGCGGGCACGCGCATCGCTAGCGCGCGCCGAGGAAGAGCGCGACGAACAGGAGCGTCAGGTAGAGGATCGTGGCGAGGAAGAAGTTCCGCGCCCAGCGGCCGCCCTCGCGCCCGACCCCCGCGAGCGCGTACCCGGCCAGCGCGAGCCCGAGCAGGGCGGCGAAGGCGCCGTACAGCCGCCCCGCGACCTGGAGCGGCACGAGCGCGAGCGACACCGGCACGAGCGCGACCGAGGTCGCCGCGATCCACCCGCGGGTCGCCCGCTCGCCGTGCACGATGGAGAAGACGCGCAGGCCGCCGCGCGCGTAGTCCTCGCGCAGGTAGAGCGACACCGCGAGGAAGTGCGGGAGCTGCCAGGCGAAGAGCAGGGCGAAGAGGGCGAGCCCGCCCGCGTCGAGCGCTCCGGTGACGGCCGTCCAGCCCATGAGCGGCGGGATCGCGCCCGGGACGGCGCCGACCAGGAGCGCCAGGGTCGAGCGCTGCTTCATCGGCGTGTAGATCGCGACGTAGGTCACGATCGCGACGAACGCGAGCGCGGCGGTGAGCGGGTTCGCGACGAGCGCGAGCACGGGGAGCGCGAAGACCGGGACCATGATCCCGAGCCCGAGCGCGGTGAACGGGTCGAGGCGTCCGGCGGGGAGCGGCCGGTCGCGGGTGCGACGCATGCGCGCGTCGATGTCGCGCTCCATCCAGCAGTTGAGGGCGTTCGCGGCGCCCACGACCGCGGCCGTCGCGAGGACGGTCAGGACGGCGCGGGCGGCGCCGATGTCGCCCGGCGCGAGCGCGAGCCCGCCGGCGCTGGTGAGGATGACGAGCCCCGAGAGGCGGGGCTTGGCGAGGAGGAGGACGTCTTTCGCGACCTGCAGGGGGGAGGGGCGCGCGCGGGCGGGGGCGGTGGCGATCGTCACGAGGGTCCCGGGGGCCTGCGAGAGTGCAGGCGAGTGGGACCTAGCGACGGCTCGCCCGGGGGTCAACGTCGCGTTCGGGGGCCGGCCGCCGTGGCGGAAGATCACCGGACCGGGGAGCACGCGCCCGTTGCCGCCGGGCCCCGGGGCGGCTATTCGCTCCGTCGCACCTCTGCCCGGGACCCCTGCCCTGATGCCCGCTCCCCGTCCGCTCCTCGTCGCCGCGAGCCTGCTCCTCGCCGCCGCCTCCCTCGTGCCCGCGCTCGCTCGTGCGGGCGAGCTCCGCGGGCAGGTGCGCTACGCAGGCGCGACGCCGCCGCCGCGGCCCGCCCAGCCCGTCACGAAGGACCGCGCCGCCTGCGGCGAGGCCGCGCCCGACGAGTCGGTGCTCGTCGGGAAGGGCGGGCTCGCGAACGTGGTGGTCCGGATCGTGGCCCCCGGCGCGAAGGAGGAGCCGCGCGCCGTGACCCTCGACCAGCGCGGCTGCCGGTTCGTGCCGCACGTGCAGGCGGCCCCCGTCGGCTCCACGCTCGCGCTCCTGAACGGAGACCCCATCCTCCACAACGTGCACGGCTGGTCGGGCGTCGCGACCACGTTCAACGTGCCGATGCCGGGCCCCGGGCAGCGCGTGGAGCGGACGCTCGCGCGACCGGGCCCGGTGAGGGTCGGGTGCGACGTTCACGCCTGGATGAGCGCGTGGATCCTCGTCGTGGACACGCCCTACCACGCGGTGAGCGACGGAGAGGGGCGCTTCGGGATCGCGGGCGTGCCGCCGGGCCGCTACACGGCGATCGCGTGGCACGAGGTGCTGGGGGAGAAGATCGCGACCGTGGTCGTCCCGGCGAGCGGGCCGGCGACGCTGGAGATCGCGTACCCGTAGTCGCCGGGCCCGCCGCGGACTACGGCTCGTCCTCGTCCTCGGCGGCGACGTCCTCGTCGGGCTCCGCCTCCTCGACCTCCTCGTCGAGCTCGGTGTCCGCCTCCACCGGCTCCGGCTCGACCGGACGGGCAGCCGCCCGCTGGCGGCGCTCGGAGGGCGCAGGCGACTTCAAGGCCGGGCTCTGCCGCTGGTCCGCCCCGCACTTCGGGCAGAGCGGCTCCGGCTTCTTGAGGTCGTAGAACTTCGTGCCGCACTTGAAGCAGATGTGCTTGGTGCCCAGGTCCTTCGCAGGCATGCTCCCCTCGATATTTCCTGTCGGAACCCGCGCCTTTATCGCAGGGCCGACGGTGGCGTCAAACGAAAATCTCCGGGGGCCCCGGGGTGCGCACGCCGGCGCATCGCTGCTATAGAGTCCGCCCGATGCACGACCTGTCGAAGCTCGAGAAGAGGCTCCTGCGCGCGGCCGCCGAGGCGATCCGCGACTTCGACCTCATCGAGAACGGCGACAAGATCATGGTCGCCGTCTCCGGCGGCAAGGACTCCTACACCTTGCTGCACCTGCTCATGCGGATGCGTGAGCGCGCGCCCATCGACTTCGAGCTCGTGGCGGTGAACCTCGATCAGGGGCAGCCGGGATACCCCGCCGAGATCGTCGAGCGCCACTTCCAGTCGGTGGGCGTCCCGTACCGGATGCTCCACCGCGACACCTACTCGGTCGTGCGCCGGCTCGTCCCGGAGGGCAAGACCACCTGCCCGGTGTGCTCCCGGCTGCGCCGGGGCGTTCTCTACAACGCCGCCGCCGAGATGGGCTGCACCAAGATCGCGCTCGGCCACCACCGCGACGACCTCATCGAGACCCTCCTCCTGAGCGCGCTCTACTCCGGCGCGCTGAAGAGCATGCCCCCGAAGCTCCGCTCCGACGACGGCAGGAACGTGGTCATCCGTCCGCTCGCGTACGCCGCCGAGGAGGACATCGCGGCGTTCTCCGCGGCGATGCAGTTCCCCATCGTCCCGTGCGACCTGTGTGGCTCGCAGCCGAACCTGCGCCGCAAGCGCGTGAAGGGGCTCATCGCGGAGCTCTCGGCAGAGCACGCCGCGGTGAAGGGCAACCTCCTCCACGCCCTCAAGCGCGTGGTCCCCTCGCACCTCCTCGATCGCGACCTGGCCGGGAAGGTGGCGGCGGCGACCGGCAAGGATCCCTGGCTCGACGCGGAGGAGGACGAGGACGGCTGCGGCGTGGACGAGGCGCCCGGCGAGGCGAGCGGGCTCGTGAAGCTCGCGGGCGCGAGCGAGGATCGATGAGGACCGTCGACCCCGCGACGATCCGGACGCCGCGCGACCTCGCGCCGTACCTGGACCACACCCTCCTCGCCCCCGGCGCCACCGAGGTCGACGTCGCGCGCGTCTGCGCGGAGGCGCGGGCCTACGGGTTCGCCGGCGTCTGCGTGCACGCTGCCCACATCCCGCAGGTGCGGCTCCTCCTCGCCGACACCGCCGTCCAGCCCATCGCGGTCGCCGACTTCCCGCGGGGGGAGGGGACTCCGGCGGCCCGCGCGGCGGAGGCCGCCGCGGCGGCGGCGGCCGGAGCCGAGGAGATCGACGTCGTGCTCCCGCTGCCGGCGGTGCTCGCCGGGCGGTACGAGGCGGCGCTCGAGGATCTCCGCGGCGTGGTCGCCGCCGCGCGGGTCCCGGTGAAGGTGATCCTCGAGACCTCGAAGCTCACGCGCGACCAGCGGGTCGTCGCCGCCGCGCTCGCGCGCTGCGCCGGCGCCTCCTACGTGAAGACCTCCACCGGCTTCGGCGGCGGCGGCGCCACCGTCGAGGACGTCGCCCTCCTGCGGGCGGTCGTGGGAGGGGCACTCGGGGTCAAGGCGTCGGGCGGGGTGCGGAGCGCCGCGCAGGCGCTGGCGATGATCCGCGCGGGGGCGAGCCGCGTCGGCGCCTCGGCCTGCGTGGACATCGTCCTCGGCACGTTCTGAGCGTCGCGCCGGCGCCGGCCGGTTAGGATCCGGGCATGGACCGACGCCGCTTCGTCATCCTGGTCGCCGACAGCGTGGGCTGCGGCGCGCTCCCCGACGCGCGCGAGTACGGCGACGAGGGCTCCGACACCCTCGGCAACACGAGCCGCGCCGTCGGAGGCCTCGCCCTCCCGGTGATGGGCCGCATGGGGCTCGGGCACCTGACCTCCATCCTCGGCGTGCCGCCGGAGCCCTCGCCGGTCGCCTTCCACGGCCGCATGGCGGAGCGCTCGAAGGGCAAGGACACCATCACGGGTCACTGGGAGATGATGGGGATCGTCCTCTCCGAGCCGCTCGCGCTTCACCCGCACGGCTTCCCGCCCGAGATCCTGGAGCCCTTCCTGCGGGAGACGGGCGCGCCGGGGGTGCTCGGGAACGTGGCCGCGAGCGGGACGGAGATCATCCAGCAGCTGGGCGAGGAGCACCAGCGAACGGGGAAGCCCATCGTCTACACCTCCGCGGACTCGGTGTTCCAGATCGCGGCGCACGAGGAGACGGTCCCGCTCGAGACCCTGTACGCCTGGTGCCGCGCGGCGCGACGCATCCTCGATCCGTTCAAGGTGGCGCGCGTCATCGCCCGCCCGTTCGTCGGCACGCCGGGCAGGTACGTCCGGACCTACAACCGCAAGGACTTCGCGCTCGCGACGCCGGGGCCGACCGTCCTCGAGAAGCTCGTCGACGCGCGCGTGCCGGTGTTCGGGGTCGGCAAGATCCCGGACATCTTCGACCACCGGGGCATCACCGACGAGGTGCACACGGCCGGGAACGCGGACGGCCTCGCGAAGACCGAGGCGCTCCTCGACCGCGTGGACCACGGGCTCGTGTTCGTGAACCTCGTCGACTTCGACATGCTGTACGGGCACCGGAACGATCCCGTGGGCTACGCCCGCGCGCTCGAGGAGCTGGACCGGACCCTGCCGCGGATCCTCGGAAAGCTCCACCCCGGCGAGGTCGCCGCGATCACCGCCGACCACGGCTGCGATCCCACCACCCCCTCCACCGATCACTCGCGCGAGTACGTGCCGCTCGTCGTCCACGCGCCCGGACGAGGCGGCGGGGCGCTCGGCACGCGCGGCTCGTTCGCCGATCTGGGCGCGACCGTCTCGGACTTCTTCGGCGTGCGGCACGAGACGGGCAAGAGCTTCCTCGGGGAGCTCGCGCGGTGACGGGGGCGGGCTCGACGCTTCCCCCGGAGGACCCTCTCGCGCCCCCGCCGCTCGACGGTCCCCGCGCGGCGGCTCGCGCCATCGCCTGGTACGCGTCGAACCCCGCCGCCGCCCCGCGCGTCTCGCGCCTCGACCGCGCGCTCTACGGGGTCGCGCAGGTGCTCCACGCGGCGCGGCTCGTGGCCGGGGACCCGGCGCTCCGGCGCGCGGCGCTCGTGCCGACGGCGATCACCTTCGCGGGGTGCGCGCTCCTCGCCACGCTCGCCACCGCCCGCGCCGACGATCCGGATCCGGCGGGCACCTTCCACGCGTTCCTCGTCACGTTCGTCGCGCTCGCCTCCATGCCTCCGACGCTGCTCCAGCGGCTCTGGCTGCGCGTCGCCCTCGAGGCGCGCCGCGCGCTCGGGCTCCCGCCCGGCGAGGACGCCTTCGCCGACGTCGGCTACGTCCGCCTCGTGGTCGCCGAGAGCGCCAAGGCGCTGCGCCAGGCGATCGTGGTGTCGATCGGCATCGCGCCTCTCCTCATCCTCGTGCGGATCCTGCCGTTCGGCACGCTCGAGGCGACCCTGCTCGCGGGCGCGTGGGCCTTCTACTGGCTCGTCGTGGACGCGCTGGAGCTGCCGATCGAGGTCCTCTCCGGCCCGCGCACCGGCGGGCCCTCGCCCTGGTACTCCCGCCTGCTCGCCCGCGCCGGGCGCGCGGCGTGGGTCCTGCGGCCCTTCTCGGCGCTGGCGCGGTTCCTGGACCGCCTGACGCGTCCGTGGCGCGAGGAGGTGGCGTTCACGGAGCGCCACCGATTCGAGACGCTCGGGCTGGGCGTCGCGGTCGGCGCGGTCCTGGTCATCCCCGTCGTCGGGCTGTTCTTCCGCGCGATCGCGATCGTCGCGTCGACGGCCGCCGTCGGCAGGCTCGACGCGGAGACGCCGCCCGGATCCTGACCATGTCCGCGGCGCCGCGCGCCCAAGGGTCGCGGGGACGCGGCGGCGCTCGCGGGTCACCTCGGCGGGGCAGCCGCCGGCGCGGCGCGCTGCGGCGCGGCGACGCTCGCCGGATCGACGGTGATCTCGCGGAGGCGCTGCGCCACCGCGGGGGGCATGTCCTCCTGGAACCGGCCGCCCAGGTGCTTCGCGAGGAACTTCTCGGCGGAGGCGAAGGCCGCCATGTTGTTCACCGGCCGCTGGAAGCCGTGCCCCTCGTCCGGCGCCACGAGGTACTCCACCGGGAACCCGCGCTCGCGCAGCGCGACGACGATCTGGTCCGACTCCGACCTCTTCACCCGCGGATCGTTCGCCCCCTGCACGATCTGCAGCGGGGTGCGGATGGCGGCCACGTGATTCAGCGGCGACTGCCGCTCGAGCTGCGCCCGGCCCTCCGGCGTGGTCGGGTTGCCCATCCGCGTGTGGAACACGATGCGGCCCGCCTCCCAGTAGGGCGGGATGGTCTCGAGCAAGGTGATGAGGCTCGACGGCGCGACGATCGCCACCGCCGCGGCGTAGAGGTCGGGCGTGAACGTCACGCCGGCGAGCGTCGCGTAGCCGCCGTACGAGCCGCCCATGATCCCGACGCGCCTGGGATCGACCACGCCCTGGGCGACGAGGTACCGGACGCCCCACGTGAGGTCGTCCTGCATCTTGTCGCCCCACTGGAGATTTCCGGCGTCGAGGAACCGCTTCCCGTAGCCCGTCGAGCCGCGGAAGTTCGGCTGGAGGACGGCGTACCCGCGGTTCGCGAGGAACTGCGCGAACGGGTGGCACCGCCAGCTGTCGCGCCACCACGGCCCGCCGTGCGGGAAGACGACGAGCGGCAGCGCCTTCGCGGGCACGCCCGCGGGCAGGGTCAGGAAGGCGGGGATCTCGAGCCCGTCGGACGACGGGTAGCGGATCGGCTGCATGTGCGCGAGGTCCTGCCGCGGCAGCCGTTCGCGCAGGCGGTACTGCTTCGTCACCGCCTTCGTCGTGCGGTCGAAGAGGTAGACCTCGCCCGGCTCGACGTCGGCCGTCACCGACACGAGCCAGCGCCGGTCGTCGCGGGTGGTGGACTGGATGAGCACGTCGCGATCCGGGAAGCGGGCCTGCAGCGCGGCGTGGTCCGCCTGGTAGCCGGGGTCGCTCCAGCGGAAGCGCAGCCGCTCGTCGTCGTAGACGGCTCCGACGAGGCGGTCGGTCGCCTCGGAGAACACCGGCGCCTTGAGGTCCACGCGCTTCTCGGGGTCCGACGCGAGGACCTCCTCCACCCCGGTCTGGACGTCGAGCAGGGAGAGCCGGAGGAGGTCGCCCGCGCCGCCGTTGGTGACGAGGTACACCCGCCCGTCCGGATCGAAGCGAGCGGCGGAGCAGTCCTCGAGCACCGTGCAGCCGTAGACCTTCTGCATCCCGGCGGGATCGACGCGGAGGATCTCGGTGTCGCCCCGCTCGGTCACGCGCGTGCCGAGCCTGAGCCGGCCGGAGAGGTCGAACGTCCACGAGACGAAGCGCTGCTCGTTCCGGCGGAGCAGGGTCCGCTTGCCGGTCGCGATCTCCACCTCGTACAGGTCGTGCCACCGGGCGTCCCGATCGTTGAGGCCCACGTACACGACTCCGGGCCGCGCCTTCGGGACCTCGTAGATCTCGGCGCGAACGCCCTTCAGATCGGTGAGCCCGCGGGCCGGCGGCACCTTCGCGCCGGGCGCGGGCGCCGCCCGCGGATCGACCGCGTAGACGTTGTAGTTCTCGTCGCCCGCGTGGTCCTGCACGAAGAGGATGAACCGCGAGTCCCAGCTCCAGAAGTACGCCGGGATGGGACGCGCCTGGTCGGCGGTGACCGGCTTCGCCTGCTCGAAGGGCGCGTCGACCGGCTTCACCCAGACGTTGCGCGTGCCGTCGAGCGGCTTCAGGAACGCGATCCACGCTCCGTCCGGCGAGAGCTGCGCGGCGGAGATCTCCGGATCACCGAAGATGAGCTCCCGGTCGACGATGGGCGGCAGGCCCTCGCGCCGCGCGGCGGCGGCCGCTGGCGCGCCGGCCTTTCCGGGCGCGGCGGCCGCGGCGGCGCCGTCACGCCGCGTCCCTGCACAGCCGAGGGTCGCGACGGTGACGGCGAGGAGGAGCTTCGAGGCGAGCCGCCGGGTCATGGGGCCTCCCTAGGATGGCGCCCGTTCTAGCGACCGCCGCGGCTTCCGTCGAGGGACCCGGACGGGCGGTGACGCCCGGACGCGAGGAGGGGAGGCGCCCTCGAGACGCCTCCCCTCGTCCATCACCCTACGTGACGCTACTTCTTCGGCGTGGGCTGTGCCGCGGGCGCGGGACCCTGGGCGGGCGTGGCCTTGTGCTCGCGCCGGAGCGTGGCCGCCTCCGCCTTGATGTCGACGAGATCGCGCGCCATCTCGCTCCAGCCGTACCAGTTGGCATAGTCCGGGTTCGCGTGGAACGCGCCCTGGAACGCGCGCATGCGGTGCTCGAGGAACATCACGAACAGCTTCTGCTCGACCGGCGTGGGCGCGTCGTGGAACGTGAGCAGGTCCGGGAACGGGAAGGCGTAGCTCTTCGGCTTGGGCAGGATGCCGTCCTGGTACAGCCCGGCCACGGCGCGGATCGCCTCGGCCATGGCGTGATCCGCGTCGCGGATCATCCCGTCGGACTGCTGGAGCTGGACCTTCGCGAACTCGCCCGAGTGGCACTGGTTGCAGGTCTTCAGCATCTTCGTACGCTCCGCGTCCCACGCCTCCTGGGTGAGCCGCGCCACGTCGGCGGCCTTCACGACGTCGAGGCGGCCGGTGGGGTTGCCCGACGGGTCGAGCACGCCGAGGCCCTGCAGGATGGTGACGCGATCCGCCTTCCACTGCGGGTCATCCTCGGGGAAGGGCAGCCGGACGGCGAGGAAGCCCCAGGCCGTGCGGACCTCGTGGTTCCCCTCCTGCATGTGGCAGTCCTGGCAGGTCGGCGCGGCCGAGTACTGCGGGATCGCGCCCGTCTGCTTGAGCGCGTTGCGCACGCCGTGCTTCGAGCCGCTGTACATCTCCCACTGCGGGTGATCGAACCCCATGTGGCAGGTCTGGCAGGCCTCCGGGCGGCGTGCCTCAGCCTTGGAGAACAGGTGGCGCGTGTGGCACGCGTCGCAGGAGGCGTTCCCGTAGGGCCCGGCCACCTTGCGCAGCTCGGCCTGCTCCTCGGGGGTCTTGAGGCCGAGCTTGTGGCATCCGCCGCAGCCCTTCAGCCCCTCGCGGATCGCGACCGGCTGGTAGTGGAAGGTCGGCATGGCCTTCACCGCCGCCCAGGCGAAGGCGTGCTTCCCCTTCTTGAACTGGGCGACCTGGGCGTCGTGGCACTGGCCGCAGGTGTCCGGGGTCGGCATCTTCGCGTTCGCGAAGTCGTCCTTCGTCTTGTGCGCCGAGCCGTGGCACTCGACGCAGCCGACCTCGACCTTCGAGTGCCGGGACAGCTCCCAGTCCTTCACGATGCTCGGGTTCACCTTCGCGTGGCAGGTGACGCACGCGCCGCCGGCGGCCGGCTTCGTTGCGGCGGGCTTGCCGGCCGGCGCCGGCTTCTTCTGCGCGGCCGCGGGGCCGGCGAGGAGCGCGAGGGCCGCGGCGAGCGTGATGCGTGTCGTCAGCTTCATGGTACCTCCGGGGTGAGGGTCGCCGCCGGCGTGGTGACGGCGGGTGCAACGGGGCGGCGGCGTGCGGATGCTGCCACCGCCGGGGGAGCGGCGCGGGTCCTCGCGCGGGGAACCCCAAGTGCCCGGGAGCGGGCGAGCGCCGTGGCTCCGGGCGAGTGGGCCGCGAGGCCTGGCGGCAAATGACGGAGCGTCACGAGCGGGCGCCGCCCGGCCCAGGATCTCCGGACCCGTCGCCCGCGTCCGCGACGTAGGTGGGGAAGACGCCCAGGAGGTCCTCGTGCGCGCGCACGAGCCGCTCCGCGAGCGCCTCGAGCGCGGCGCCGTCCGCGCCGGTGAACACGGCCGCGAGGCGGCGATCCCCGTCGCCGCCCTGGAGGGCGAGGCCGGGCTCGTGCAGGAGCCGCGCGGCCACGCGCGGCGCCGCGCCCGGGACCGTCTCGATGACGAGGCCGGCGACGATCATCGCGGGCCCCGGTCGCCCTCGACGTCCGACGGCTCGCGGGCCCGGCGCTCCTCCGTGCCCGGACGGCTCGCCCCCTCGTCGCGGGCGTCGGACGGGGGCCGGGGCTCGGCGCCGGAGCGAGCACCGCTGCGCCGCGACCAGCCCTTGCCGCGTGCGACGAGCACGTCGACGGGGAGGCCGAGCCCGGCGAGGGCCGACGCGGCGGCGGAGGCCTGGAGCAGCTCGCGGCGGGCGTGGAACGAGAGCGGTCTCGGCACGGCGGCCTCCGGTGGAGAGAAGAGGGCCTCCGGCGCGGCAGGGGAGCGCGTCCGGAGGCCCCGGGGAATCACCTCGTGAGGGCCGCCGGCTGCACGGCGGGGGCCGGCGCGCCGGGGGCGGCCGGCGGCGGGGGGATCGTCACCACCGCGACGGTCGGCTTGAAGGACGGATCGCGCAGCGCGATCTGGCCCTGGCGGGAGGCGTCGATCGACTCGAAGAGCACGCGGGCGGCCTCCTGCGGCGCGTGGAAGCCGGTCGAGTTCTCCGCCTCGACGAAGTCGAACAGGAACTGCGCGCGGCGCTGGAGGAACCGCGCCTTCTCGAGCTCCGCGTCCGTCCTGCCGGCCTCCTTCGCCGCCTTGACGTCGCCGATCAGCGCGACGAGGGCGTCGAACGCCTGCTCGCGGAGCTCGAGGTGCTTGTCCTGGATCGCCTCGACCCGGGCCTTGAGCTCCTCCTCCGGCCACTTGTGGCAGCCCTGGCAGGCGCGGTTCAGGTTCAGCACCGGGCTGCGCACCCAGTGATCCGAGACCTTGGTGCCGCCGACGCGCATGTAGGGCATGTGGCAGTCGGCGCAGGCGACGCCGGAGCGGGCGTGGATGCCCTGGTTCCACATCTCGAACTCGGGGTGCTGCGCCTTCAGCACCGGCGCGCCCGTCTCCTTGTGCGTCCAGTCCCGGAAGCCGACCTCGTCGTAGTAGGAGAGGATCTGGTCGCCCTTCATGCCCTTCGACCAGGGGAAGGTGAGCCGCTTCTCCGGGCCCTTGAAGTAGTACTCGTCGTGGCACTGGCCGCAGACGTAGGCGCGCATCTCCTGCCGCGTCGCCATGGTGTTCGGGTCGTAGTTCGGCACGCCCTGGGCCGCCTTGAAGGCGCGGATGCCTTCGAGGAAGGCCGGGCGCGTCACGCGGAGCGCCATGGTCTGCGAGTCGTGGCAGTCGATGCAGGCGACCGGGTGCTTGAAGTGCTGCTTCGCCTCCGAGTACGGCATCTTGTTGAGCGCCTCGAAGCCCTTGAAGATGTCCCCGTTCCCGAGCTTCTTCATGGGCACGTAGACGGAGGCGTGGCACTGGCCGCAGGTGCCGGGCTGCTTCGCGACGACCTGGCGCTGCGTGAAGATCTGGTCGTCGAGCGTGTACGCGTGGCCGCGCTCCTCGCGGAAGTCGGCCGCGAACGCGTAGCCCGCCCACATCGTCTTGAGCCGCGGGTCCGCGTCCGTCTTGGACTGGGAGGTCACTGTGCGCGGATCCTGCGCCGTCGGCGTGTGGGGCATCGCCTCGGAGCCGCCGTGCTTCGTGCGGACCATGTCCGTCGTCCTCTTGTAGAGGTCGTACTCGGCCGGGAAGTTCTTGCCCCACACGGCCGGATCCTCGGTGTCGTCGGTGAGCTCGACCACGCGCACGGTCGGGTTCTTCGCCTCGCTCTTCTTCTCGGCGACGTTCACGAGGAGGGCGGCGGCCAGCACGGCGGCGAGCGCGAAGGCGCCCGCGACGAGGGCGAGGAGGAGCCCGCGCTTCTTCGGGGCGGTTTCGGGGGTCATTTGCGTTTCTCCTTGAGTGACGTGAGGCGGTTCAGCGGAGGTGTCCGACGGAGGCGTGGCAGCGGATGCAGGAGACCTCGCCGCCCGCGGTCATCGCGTCGACCACGGCGGCGTGGCAGTGCCGGCACTGGCCCTCGACGACCTCGCGGCTCGCAGCCCGCGCGCGGATCACGTCGGGGAACCCGCCGACCGTGAACGCCATCGAGTGGTGGAACCCGTTCTCGGCCTTGGTCACGTACTTGCCGACGGGCGCGGCGGGGGTGTGGCAGTCGTTGCAGGTGGCGAAGGCGTGGTGCGACGACTCCTGCCAGCCCTCGTAGTGGCCGGACATCACGTGGCAGTTGGCGCACGTGGCCGGGTCGTTGCCGAGGTACGACGTCCCCTTCGCGTACGCGAAGGCGTAGCCGCCGACGCCCGCGGCGACGCCGAGGGTCCCGGCGACCAGGACGAGGGGCCACGAGAGGAGCGAGCTTCCGATGGGCATGAAGGGCCTCGTGAACGAGTTGGCCCCTCACATCGCAAGCCGCGCGCCACGGGCGCGGTCCCCGCTCGCCGACGGCGTCTCGCGGGGTTACGCGGTCCGCAGGACGAGAGCGCGCGGCGCGTTCGGATGACCGCGCCAGGCGTTCGGATGCGCCCATCCGACCGGAGCGGCGCGTGGCCTCGCGGCGCGGCGATCACGCTGCGTCAATGTGACGCGGCCCGCCCGCCGGGAGGCGAACGGGCCGCGAGCTCGGAGCGCCGCCTGCGGGGGCGGCGCGGTGCCGCGCCTACTCCATCGAGACGCTGTTCACGCCGTAGCAGGAGAGCGCGAGCAGGCTCGTGCGCTGCCACTTGCGCGCCGGGTTGGAGAGGAAGTGCAGCGAGTAGCGCTGCGGCTCCGGCAGCGCGCCGATCCGCTCGATCCAGTGGATGAACGACTTGAAGCCGGAGGAGTTGCAGAACTCCAGCTCGCGGAGATCCACCCGGACCCGCCTCCTCCCGAGCCGCGAGAGCTCGCCGTGCACCGCGTCGACGAAGGGGTTCAGGATCACCGCGGGGTTGACGGTGCTGATCGTGCCGCGGAAGACGACGCGTGGACCCTCCACGTCGCTCGCGAGCACTGCGGAGTACTTGTCGTCCGCGACCTGCAGCGGATTCGTCGGGACGGGCAACTCAGGCATGGGCTCCTCCGGGAACCTTCAGGGCCGGCGCGCGCAGCGCGCCGGAGGCGTGGACGGTGACGCGGCCACCCGAGCGGCTCAAGGTGACCTCGAGCTGGCACTCGAAGCGGACGCGCGCGAGGCCGAGCCCGCCGCGCACGGTGGCCGGCGAGGTGCTCATCTCGGCGAGGTAGTGGCGGAGCGCGTCGGGCTCCTCGTTCATGCGCTCGATGCGCTCCCTCAGCGACTGGAACTCCGCCTCGGTGCAGCGGTTCGTCACCGCCACCTCGACGCGATCGGCGTCGGGATCCACCTCGAGGACGAGGTCGACCTCCTCCTCGTGCGAGAACGGCACCGCGTTCTGCATGAGCTCGTGCACCGCCAGCGCGAGCTGCGACTCGCGGTTCACCGCGACCTCGCAGGCGCAGGCGCAGAACGACTCGACGAAGCGCCGGATCTCGTCGATGAAGACCCAGGGCGGCTTCATCCGCAGCATGAGGTAGATGGGCTGGCGCGGCTCGGGCTTCTGCTCAGGCATGGGGCTGGCGCCTCAGGACGACTGCGGTCATGTCGTCCGCCTGCGTGGCGGCGAACGCCTCGACCCTGGAGAAGATCGCGGCGAGCGCCTGCGAGGCGGTCGCGGAGCTGACGGAGGGCTCGGACAGCATCTGGGCGAGGCGGTCCTCGCCGAAGAGATCGCCCCCGGCGTCCGGCGCCTCGACCATGCCGTCCGTGATGAGGCAGAGCATCTCCCCGGGGTGGACCTGGAACTCGTACTCGCGCGGCGCCACGCTGGGCCCGAGCCCGCACCACGGGCCCGCCGGCTCGATGACGTCGACCTTGCCGCTCCCGCGGGAGAGGAAGATCGGCTGGTGCGCGCCCGCAGCGACGAAGCGCCCGTCGCCGATGTGGCGCGCTGCCATGAGCGTCAGGTAGTCGTCGCGCCGCATCCTCCGGCGGACGTTCTCGTGCACCACGCGGTTGACGGCGGCGATGACGGTCTTCGGCGAGCCGCGCGGGTTCTCGGCGATCGCCGCGTACGCCGCGGCCTGCGCCATCATCATCACGAGCCCGGAGTTGATGCCGTGTCCGGAGACGTCCCCGACGAGCACCCAGAACGTGTCGTCGAACGGGAGCAGGTCGTAGAGGTCGCCGCCGACGTCGTCGGCCGGCTTCATGCGCGCCGCGACGTCGTAGCCCGCGAGCGAAGGCGCCACGGGCAGGATCGCGGTCTGGATCCGGTGCGCGATCTCCACCTCGCGCCGGAGCGCCTCGGTGCGCTGAAGCTCGTCGCGAGACCGCTCGACCTCGCTCACCATCACGTTGAACGAGTGGACGAGGTGGCCCAGCTCGTCGCTGTAGGCCTCGGGGACGCGGGTGGACAGGTCGCCGCTCGCGACCTGGGTCATGGACTGGGTGATGTCCGTGAGCGGCCGCGAGGCCTGGCGGATCGCGCCGATGCTCGCGACGCCCGCGACGGCGAGGACGATCGCGAACAGGATGCCGAGGAGGGCGCGCAGCCAGTAGAGCCGGCCGTACGCGTCCGCCTCGTGGACCGCCATGAACGTGCGCCAGCCGGGGACGCCCGCGTCGGGCGCGGTGCGGACGGCGAGCACCGGCTCCGAGCCGGCGAGCGCGATGGTCTCGAGCGCGCCGGGCGCCGCGGACGCGGCCTCCGCGAGCGCGTGCACCTTGCGCGCGTCGGCGGACGGGACCGACAGGACGAGCGTGAGCCGCTCGTCGGCGACGATGGGCTGGTAGAGCCCGTCCTCGCCCGCGATCCCGCCGAGGAGCCGGGAGAGCCCGTGCGGCGAGAGGACGCCCACCACCACGCCCACGAGGTCGCCGGCGAAGTCCTTCACGGGCGCGGCGACCATCACCCCGAGCGCGCTGCCCTCGGTGGGATCGAGCCGCGAGAGCGGCACCGTCCCCGCGGCGACGCCGTCGCCGAGCTCGGCGGAGCCCTCCAGCGCGGCCTTCACCGGCACGTCGCCGAGCACCACGCCGCGCAGCGTCACGACCGGCAGCCCGCGGCGCTCGCCCGCGGCGCCCTCCCGGACCGCGGCGATGACGGCGCCGTCCATGTCGAGGAGCGCCGCCGCCGAGATCGTCCCGCCCTGGTCCTGGATCGTCCTGCGCAGGTAGTCCTCGGCGAACTTGGGATCGCCGGAGTCGATCGTCATCTGCATCGCCTCCGCCTCGGCCCAGTTGCGGATGGCGAGCGCGCGCTCCCGCTGGAACCGGACGACCGCGGCCTGGACCTCCTCGGCGCGGGCGGAGAGGTGCGAGTGCACCGCGTCGACGATGACCGAGCGCGCGACGCGCTCGAACGCGACCGCGGCGATGGCGAGGGCGAGGGCGACGAGGACGAGCGTCGCCACCATGAGGCGCAAGCGAAGCGAGCTCTTCGTGCGATCGGCGAACCTGGCGAACATGGCGGTCCGGGCCTAGCCCAGGCCCTCCTGCGTCGCGCGGAACTTCAGGAACTCGTAGATGCGCTGCGCCTGCTCCTCGTTGATGCCGGAGTTCGGGCGCCGCAGCATCTTCTTCATGTAGCGCTTCCACTGCTGCGAGCTGAAGTGCGAGTTCACCGCCCGCGCGGCCGGGTGGCACTTGTTGCACTTCCCGATGAGGATCTCGTACCGGCGCTGCTGCTCCTCCGGATACGACGAGACGTCGATGGTGCCCGGCCCGAAGTCGCGGGGATCGGGGGGCGCCTTCTCGGGCTCGGCCTGGAGCACGAGCCCCAGGACGGCGGCGGCGGCGAAGGTGACGGACATCAGAAGGCTCCTCCGAATCCGAGGTGGATGGAGTGGAAGTCCTGGAAGGGCGTCGTGCCGGGCGGCGTGCCGATCATCGTCTTGTCGCTCCAGTACTCCCACCCGAGCTTCACGTACGTGGACTGTGCCGGCGTCAGGACGAGCCCCGCGGTGTAGCGCACGAGGAGGCTGTCCGGCGTGATCGTGGAGCCGGGGAGGGGTACGCCTTTACGACGGAGCTCGTCGTAGCGGTAGACCATGTCCACGTGCTTGCCGAGCGGGTGCTCGATCTCGGCGTACCAGCCCTCCTTCATGACGAAGGGGTCGACGATCGTCCACTTGTAGCCCTTGGCGGCCGTGTCGATGTCGGTGCGCCGCGCCGCGTACTCGCCGCGCAGCGTGACCGGGCCGAGCTTCATGGACGCGTCCGCGCCGACGGCCGCGTAGTCGAGCTTCGCCGCGCGATCGTAGCGGCCGCCGGTGGCCGAGGCGCCGACGCTCACGTCGCCGAAGAAGCCCTTGCCGGAGGAGGCCCAGGTGACGGCGAGCCGACCGCCGCCGGCGGGCTGGTCGTTGTTGTCGGTGTAATAGACGGTGCGCAGCGAGGTGAAGTCGAGGTCGTTCGAGCCGCGCATGCCGGCGACGCCGTAGAGCCCGTACCAGACCTGCAGGCTCTCGCCGAGCCAGGTGATCCCGTACAGCAGGGCGCCGGTGTCGGAGTAGGGCTGGGGCATGACGCCGAGGTTCATCGCGTTCTTCTCGCCGTACGCCATGCGGCCCATGTCGTAGATGAGCGGCGCGGACACGGTCTTGTGTCCGGACTGATCGACCCGGTTCGCGTATTCACCGAACGGCACCGCGATGCGCCCGGCCTGGACGTTGAACCAGGTCTTCGGCGTGTAGTCGAGGTGGGCGTGCTCGAGGTCGATGCCGTGGCAGCTGAAGCACGCCTTGGCGGAGAAGGCGAGGTCGTCGTTGATGTCGACCTGGACCTTCAGCGACGCGTCCGGCGAGACGCTCCGCGGCGTGCGGGCGGCGATGTCCCGCCGCTCGATGCCCCAGTAGTCCACGTACACGGAGCCGGAGACGATCACGTTGTCGCCGCTGGCGCGCGCGGGCGGCGCCCAGGCGAGCAGGGTGGCGGCGAGGGCGAGCGCGGCGGCGGCTGCGATCCGCCGGGGTGCGCTGCGGCTAGTCATTCGGCGCTCCGTTCGCGATCCAAGCCTCGATCGCCTGGATGTCGGCCTCGTCGAGGGCGGCGTCGCCGATCGGCATCGCGCTCGCGACCCCGCCGACGTCGCCGGCGGTGCCGCGCAGCTTCATGACGAGGTAGCTGCCCGCGGGATCGAAGGGCTCGACGAGGTTCAGCGAGGCCTGCTGCGAGGGGGACGCGACGAGCGCGCCGTAGGCCAGGCCCGCGTCGAGGGGCGGGTACGCCGGCGGAGACTCGCCGGCGTGGCACGAGGCGGTGGCGCACCGCGGGACGAGGATGTTCAGCTCGAGCGTGGAGAAGTGCTCGGCCGGTCCGCCGGGGACCTGGATCGGCTGAGGCACGCCGATCCCCGGCTCGGGCGCGCACGCGGCGAAGAGGGAGGAGGCGGCGGCGAGCGCCATGGCGAGCTGGCGCGTCACGGCCGCCCGCTCGAAGTTCCGCTCGGCTCGAGCCAGCCGGAGGACGCACCGCGCCGCCCGGCGCCCCCGAGGGCCTCCGCGCACGCTCCGCTCTCCAGGATGCGAGGCCGGCCCGCAGGGCCTCGGCCGATTCGCATGTCCATCCTCCCCGCCGCGACGGCTCGTCCGTCGCGGAGTCGGTCCCGGCGCGCATGGTACGTGCCGAGATCCTGTGGGTGTCAACTTCGCGGCTGTCGCCTTGACGCGGCGCAGTCCGCACCTCTGCGCCGGTGCGCTGCCGGTGACCGACGCGCGCGCACCTCGCGACTGCGTGGCGGTAAGCGGAATGTGCCTCTCGGTTGCTTCGTGCTATGGCGACGAGACGCGAGCCGGGGAAGGCGTCGGCGCGCGCGCCGGGAGGATCGATGAGTCGCCGGTTCACGAACAGCGGTTGGGCCGCGGCGGTCACGCTCGCGCTGCTCGGCGGATGCCAGCAGGCGCCGAAGCTCGGCGCCGCCGTGGGATCGCCCCCGCCGACCGGGCCGAGGATCGAGATCATCGGCGCGGCGCTGGACGCTGCCCAGCACGTCGTCGTCACCCTGCAGATCTCGCGCGACGAGCGGCCCCTCGGCCTCGCGGCAGCGCGGTCGCTCGGCCCGGCCTTCACGCTGGCGGCGCTCTCTCCGGATCCCGTGAACCCCGGCACCGCCCTGCCCGCGTGGCGCAGCCTCTTGCTCACCGGCGCGGAGACGCTCGCGAACCTCCCCGTGGCAGGGCCGGGCACGCCCGACGGAGCGGTGCTCCACGGTACGCGCCAGCCCGGCGCGGAGACGGCCGGGACCTGGACGGACCAGGGCGGCGGCGCGTTCACGTACACGCTCGCGGCCCCGCTCCCCGCCGGCCAGGACCTCGCGGAGACGCTGCGCGTCGGCGCGTTCCTGACCGGCGTCGCCGGGACCCAGCTCACCACCTCGACGTTCGACTTCGTGCCGAACCACGGGCCGCTCCGGGGGCGCGAGCTCGTCCTCGACACCGCCTGCGCGAGCTGCCACGGCACGCTGCGCGCGCACGACGGGTCCCGCACCGGCACCCGCATCTGCGTCACCTGCCACACGTACCAGCACGCGGACGGGCAGACGGTGGATCCGGCCGCGCCCGCCGCGGCGACCGCCGACACGGATCCGAACCCGCTCGAGCTGTCGCGCCTCGTGCACCGCATCCACCGCGGGAAGAACCTGCCGACGCTCTACGTGGCGAGCAGCGCCGTGGAGGCGCCGCCCATCGGCGCGACGAGCCCGAAGCCGTTCTTCACGGGGCGCAACACGCCGCTCCTCGGCCGGAGGTTCTCGGTGATCGGCGCGGAGAGCCGCGAGCGGATCTTCGGGCAGGTGGTCGCGCGCACCGACAACGGACAGCCGGCGAAGCTGGTCGCGCGCGGCGTCACGTTCCCCGTGGACCTCCGCAACTGCACCACGTGCCACGCGGGGGCGGCGCGCGAGGCGGCGCTCGCGACCGAGATCTCGCGGCGGAGCTGCCAGGGCTGCCACGCGGACGTCTGGTTCGGGGCGGGCGCGCCGCCGGACCCGGTCCACTTCGCCCACTCGGGCGGGCCGCAGCCCGACGACACGGGCTGCGCGAAGTGCCACGTGTCGCTCCCGGGGGATCCGGCTGACCAGGTGGACATCGCGGAGGCGCACGTCGCGCCGCTCCGGAGCCCGCGGCTGAACAGGCCGACGCTCGAGATCGTCGAGGTCAAGAACGCGCTGCCCGGCATGTCGCCGACGATCGTCTTCACGGTCTCGGATCGCGACGGCCTGCTCACGTCCCTGCTCTCGCCGACGCCGGCGCTCGACGCCACGAGCCCGGTGCCGCGGGGCGCCTTCGACGCGGCCCCGGGGCACAGCGGCTACTTCGAGGCCACCATCGCGGGCCCGGCCGATCCGGACTTCCGCTCGCTCGGCGCGGCCTCGCTCCCGATCAGCGAGCTCGTCCCGGTGGACATGGCGGCGGACGTGAACGGCCGCTTCAGCTACACGTTCAAGGCGACGCTCCCCGCCGACGCGAGCGGCACCTGGATCGCCGGCCTGGACACGCGGCGCGGCGCCTACACCCCGCTATGGGACCCCGTCGCGAACGCGTTCGCCTGGCCGTACACGGGCGAGTCCCTCTACGAGCCCGCCGACACCGCGACGGTGTGGATCGATCTCGCCGCGGGCGGCACGGGCGGGGGAAATCCGACGCCGCGCCGGCGCATCGTCGACGTCGCGAAGTGCAACGCCTGTCACGTGCGCATCGCCTATCACGGCCAGATGCGCATGCGCGTCGAGTACTGCTCCGCGTGCCACACCCCGGAGCGGACGGACTGGCACGCCCGCCCCAAGACCGCCGCGGGCGACACGGACCTCGCGAGCACCTACGACGGGATCGAGGAGCGCTCGATCCACTTCAAGGTGATGATCCACCGGATCCACACGGGCGGGCGCTCGGGCACGGCGGAGCTCTCGACCCTCCGCCCGTACGTCTCGTACGGTCGCTACGGGAGCTTCCGCTTCCGCGACATGGGCGAGTTCCCCGGAGACCTCGCCCGGTGCACGCTCTGTCACCTGGAGGGGACCTACCGCGTCGAGGCGGTCCCCGCGACCTCGCCGCCCACCGTCGCGAACGAGACGCCGACGATCCGTCACGCCGGATCGTCCGCTCACGGGGCGGACGAGCCGACGACGCCCCCGATCGCCGCGGCGTGCACCGCGTGCCACGCCACCGCCTACGCGATCTCCCACGCGGCGCGCGAGACGGGCAACGGCAAGGAGCAGTGCGTCTCCTGTCACGGCGTGAAGGGCCCGCAGTCGGTGGACAAGGTCCACCGCCTCCCGCTGCCGGTCCCCCTGTAGCCCCGCGCGAAGGATGCGAGAGGGCCCCGCTCGCCGCTCGAGGCGGCGGGGCCTCGCCGTACCCTCGCCCGCGCCCCGCTACTTCGCCTTCTCCGCCGGCTTCCCTGGCGCGGGGGCGGGCGCGGGCGCGGGCGGAGCGGCCGCCGGGTGCGTCCCCGGCGCCTGGGCCGGGCCGGGCTGCGCCGTCGGGACGACGACGACCTTCACGTCGGGCTTGAACGTCGCGTCGCGCAGCACGAGCTGTCCCTGGCGCGCGTAGTCGACGGAGTCGCCGAGGATCCGCAGCGCCTCCTGCGGGGCGTGGAAGCCGGTGGAGTTCTCCGCCTCGACGAAGTCCAGGTAGAACTGCGCGCGCCGCTGGAGGTACCGCGCCGCGTCGAGCTGCTCGGGGGTGGCCTTGCCCTCGCCCTGCGCCTTCTGGATGTCGCCGATGAGATCCATGAGCGCGTCCATCGCGATGTTCCGCTGCTTGTAGAAGCGGTCCTGCTCCGTGAGGACGCGGTTCTTGAGCTCGTCCGGCTTCACGCCCGCGTGGCACCTCGTGCAGGACGCCTCGACCTTGAGGAGCGGGCTGTTCACCTGGTGATCGGTGATCTTCTCGCCCTTGTACTGGATCTCCGGCATGTGGCAGTCGACGCAGGTGACGCCGGACCGGGCGTGGATGCCCTGGTTCCACATCTCGAACTCGGGGTGCTGGGCCTTGAGCGCGGGCGCGCCGGTCGTCTTGTGGACCCAGTCCTTGAACTTGATCTCGTCGTAGTACGCCAGGATGTCGTCCACCCGGATGCCGTTGAACCAGGGGTAGGTGAGCTGCTTGTCGTCGCCCTTGAAGTAGTACTCGACGTGGCACTGCCCGCAGACGAACGCGCGCATCTCCTTCTGCGAGGCCTGCTTGTTCACGTCGTAGTCCTTCACGCCCAGCTTCGCCTTGAGGGCGCGCATGCCGTTGATGAAGCCGGGCCGCGTGACCCGCAGGGCCATCGTCTCCGGGTCGTGGCAGTCGATGCAGGCGACCGGGTGCTCGACGAGCTTGCGCGTCTCCATGTAGGGCATCGCGTTCATCTTGCGGAACCCGGCCTCGAGGTCGCCGTTCCCGAGCTTCTTGTAGGGGACGTACACGGAGCCGTGGCACTGCATGCACGAGCCCGGCTGCTTCACGACCGCTTGACGCTTCGTGAAGGTCTGGTCCTCGAGCATGTACGCGTGGCCGCGCTCCTCGCGGAAGTCGACGCTGAAGGCGTAGCCCGCCCACATCGTCTTGAGGCGGGGGTCCTCCTCGATCTTCTCCTGCGAGACGACCGAGCGCGGGTCCGCCTCGTCCGGCGTGCGCGGCAGCGCCTCCGAGCCGCCGTACTTCGTGCGGACCTGGTCGACGGTCTTCTTGTAGGTCTCGTACTCGAGCGGATACTGCTTGCCCCACACGGCGGGATCGACGGTCTCGTCGGTGATCTGCGGGCCGGCGGCGGCGGGCGCGGCCTTCGCGGCCGGCTTCTTCGCCTTCGCGGCGGGCTTCTGCGCCTTGGCGGCGGGGGCGGGCCTCGCGGGCTTCTCCTGGGTCTGCGCCCGCGCGAGCGTCGCGGCGGCGCCGAGCAGCGCGACGAGGCCGAGGGCGAGCGCGGCGCGGCGGTTCTTGGGGGTCCGGTCGGTCATGGCCCCGTTGTGCAGCACGCCTCCCCGCGGCGAGGACTGCCAATGCGGGGCACGCCCGCCAGGGACGACGTGCAAACGGCCGCTTGCGGGGGAGGCGAACCGGCGGGCTCACCGGTAGTCGTCGCGCGACAGCCCGTACGCCTTCATCTTCTCGTACAGGTTCCGCTCGGCGATCCCCGCGGCGCGCGCGACCTCGCCGACCCGCCCGCGGTGCTCCTTGAGGAGCCGCGTCAGGTACTCGCGCTCGAACCGCTCGACGAGCCGCTGCTTCGCCTCGAGGAGCGGCAGGGACGGGTCCACGAGCGCCGCCGCGCCGTACGCGTCGGCGCGCGGTCCCGCGCCGAGGATCGGGGCGATCGCCGCCCACCCCATGAGCACGGCGCGCTCGCAGAGGTTGCGCAGCTCGCGGACGTTGCCGGGCCACGGGTAGGCGCGGGCGGCCGCGATGACGTCGGGCGGGGGCAGCGGCGCCCTGCGGCCGTAGCGCTTCGCGAACGAGCCCAGGAAGTGCTCCATGAGCGCGGGCAGGTCGCTCGTCCGCTCGCGCAGCGGCGGCAGGCGGAGCGGGATGACGTTCAGGCGGTAGTAGAGGTCGTCCCGGAAGCGGCCCTCGCGGACGAGCGCCTCGAGATCGCGGTTCGTCGCCGCCACGATGCGGACGTCCACGCGGATGGCGTCCTGGGCGCCGACGCGCGTGAGCTCCTGCTCCTGCAGCACCCGCAGGAGCTTCGCCTGGATGGCGAGATCGAGGTCGCCGACCTCGTCGAGGAACAGGGTCGAGCCGTGCGCCTGCTCGAACCGGCCGATCCGCCGCGCGACGGCGCCGGTGAACGCGCCCTTCTCGTGGCCGAAGAACTCGCTCTCCATGAGATCGCGCGGGATGGCGGTGCAGTTCACCGCCACGAAGGTGCGGTCCCGCCGCCCCGAGCGGTGGTGGATGGCGCGGGCGACGAGCTCCTTGCCGGTGCCGGTCTCGCCGCGCAGGAGCACCGTCGCGTCGGCGTCGGCGACCTGCTCCACCATCGAGAAGACCTCGCGCATCGCCGGCGAGGTCCCGACGATCTCCTCGAACCCGGACGCCCGCTCGAGCTCCCCGCGCAGGCGCGTCACGTCGCGGCGCTGCCGCTCGTGCGCCACCGCGTGGCGGAGCACGAGCGCGAGCTCGTCGTAGCGGATGGGCTTCGTGAGGTAGTGGAGCGCGCCCCTGCGCATCGCCTCGACCGCCGTCTCCACCGTCGCGTGCGCGGTGACGAGCACGACCGGCAGCGCGGGGCGGAGCGCGTGCACGCGATCCATGAGGGCGATGCCGTCGAGATCCGGCATCTTGAGATCGGAGACGACGGCGAGCGGGTCCGACTCCTCGAGCCGCGCGAGCGCCTCCGCGCCGGAGGAGGCGACGAGCACCTCGAAGCCCTCGAGGGAGAGGTTCGCCTTCGCGACCTTGCGCGTGCCGGGATCGTCGTCCACGACGAGGACGAGCCCCTCCGCGGCGACCGGGGCGCTCACGCCACCTCCGGAGCGGCGGAGCCTGCCGCGGGATCGGAGGGCCCCGCGGCGGCGCGGCGGACGGGGAACCGGATGGCGGCGACGGTGCCGCCGCCCTCGCGGCGCGAGAGGGCGAAGCGGGCGCGGTGCTGCTCGACGGCGCGCGAGACGACGACGAGGCCGAGCCCGGTCCCCGTCGGCTTCGTGGTCACGAAGGGCCGCAGCACCTCGTCGAGCTCCTCGGCGGGGATCCCGCAGCCGCGGTCGCGCACCTCGACCAGGATGGTCCCCTCGCCGCCGGCGGTCTCGTAGCGGCTCGCGAGCTCGACCGGCGCGCCGCCGCCCGCCTCGAACGCGTTCTGGAGGAGGTTCACCAGGGCCTCGGTGATCATGGGGGCGTCCACGTCGAGCACGGGCAGCTCCGGGGCGAGCTCGAGCCGCACCGCGTCCGCCGGGAGGCCGCGCGCGACGGCGGCCTTCCGGGCGGCCTCGCGCAGGAGCCGGTTGACGGACACCGGCGCCAGCTCCGGCTCGCCCGGGCGCGCGACCTGGAGCAGCTCGGAGACGAAGCGGTTCACCCGCTGGACCTCCGCGTCGATGAGGCCGGCGTACTCGGCGACCTCGGCGTCGCCGTCGAAGCGCCGGCTGAGGAACTGCGCCGCGCCGCCGATCGCGTTGAGGGGGTTCCGGAGCTCGTGGGCGATCTGCGCGGACATCTGCCCGAGCCCGGACAGCCGCTCCGCGTCGAGGAGCCGCCGCTCGAGCGTCCGCCGCTCGGCGATGTCGCGGATCACCATGACCGTGCCGAGGTACGCGCCGTCCGCGTTCTTCACCGGCGCGTAGGTCGTCTCGAACCGCCCCTCGCGCTCCTTGATGATCGAGTGCGCCGGGCCGGCGTCGTCCCCGTCGCGGAGGTAGCGCAGCACGCGGTCGAGCATGGAGTGCGAGGCCTTCGGGTGGCAGTCGCGGAGCGGCCGGCCCGCCCCGCCGGTGAGGTTGCGCAGCACGCGGCCCGCCTTGTTCACGAGCGCGACGCGCTCGTCCGCGTCGATGAAGAGGACGCCGTCCGCCATGGAGTCGAGGATCGCCTGCAGCCGCGAGAGGTCGGCGGCCCGGGCCTCGCGCGCCGCGTTCGCCGCCGCCAGCGCCTCGGCGAGCCGCTGGGTGCGATCGGCCACGCGCCGCGCCGCCCGCAGTACGAGGACGACCGCGATGCCGATGGCGAGGAAGGTGAGCCCCACGAGCGCCCAGATGCGTCGCGCCGAGGCGGCGAGCCTGGGCCCGAGCTCGGTCGTGTCGAGCGCCACGAGGAGCGCCCCGTTCACGGTCGCGGCGCCGTGGCAGCCGCGGCACGCGGGGCCGTTCGCGATCGGCTTCGAGAGGACGAAGCGGCGCTCGGTCCAGCGCGCCTCGGCGCCCAGGTCGAGGCGCGCGGGCGTCTCCCCCGCCGCGAAGCGGATCCGGCCTTCGGGGCCGGCGAGCGCCGCGCCGGCCACGCCCTGGGTGCGCGCCACCGCCGCGAGGATCGCGCCCATGCTCTCCGGCCGGTGCTCGTCCATGGCCTCCGTGACGGACCGCTCGAGCGCCTCGGCGAGCGCGCCAGCGCGACCCTCCACGAGCCGGCGCTCCGCGTGCGCCTCCTCGGTCTGGAGGTACGCGCCCGCGACGCCGGAGACCACGGCCGCGACGGCCAGGAGGAGGAGGGCGGTGCGGCCCGCTGCCGCGTAGGTCCCGACGGGCATGGCGCCGGAACCTACCGCGGGCGGACGGGAGCGGGGAAGGTGCCCGTCCGCCGCGGGCGCGGTGGAGGACGCGCGACCGCGGCGCCCGGGGCAGGCGACGGCGCGCGGCGGCGGGCCCCGGGGGACCCGCCGCACGAGGGGGCGTCAGCGCGCCGCGGCGAACGCCGCCTCGAAGTCCTCCTTGAGGTCGTCGATGTGCTCGATGCCGGTCGAGACCCGGATCTGATCGGGCGTGACCCCGGCGCTCTGCTGCTCCGCCTCCGAGAGCTGCTGGTGGGTGGTCGACGCGGGGTGGATGACGAGCGTCTTCGCGTCGCCGACGTTCGCGAGGTGCGAGGCGAGCTTCACCGAGTTGATGAACGCCTTCCCCGCCTCGAACCCCCCCTTGATCCCGAAGGTGAAGACGCCGCCGAACCCGTTCCGGAGGTACTTGCGGGCCCGCTGGTGGTGGGGGTGCTTCTCGAGCCCGGTGTAGTTCACCCACGCGACCGAGCGGTGCGTCTCGAGCCACTTCGCGAGCGCGAGCGTGTTGTCCACCTGGCGCTGCACGCGCAGGGAGAGCGTCTCGAGGCCCTGGAGCAGGAGGAACGCGTTGAAGGGCGAGAGCGCCGGCCCCAGGTCGCGGAGCCCCTCGACGCGGGCGCGGATGATGAACTGGATGTTGCCGAACGGCCCCTTCGGCCCGAACACGTCGTTGAACACGAGGCCGTGGTACCCCGGCGAGGGCTCGGTGAAGACCGGGAACTTGCCGCTCGCCGCCCAGTCGAACTTGCCGGAGTCGACGATCACGCCGCCGATCGAGGTGCCGTGCCCGCCGATCCACTTCGTCGCCGACTCGACGACGACGTCCGCCCCGTGCTCGATCGGCCGGACGAGGTAGCCGCCGGCGCCGAAGGTGTTGTCGACGATGAGCGGGATGCCGTTCGCGTGAGCGACCTTCGCGAGCTCCTCGAAGTCGGGCACGTTCCCGGCCGGGTTGCCGATGGACTCGACGTAGAGGGCCTTCGTGTGGCCGTCGATGGCCTTCGCGAGCGCGCCCACGTCGTCGCCGTCGACCAGCTTCACGCCGATGCCCAGCCGGGGCAGCGTCACCTTGAACTGGTTGTACGTACCGCCGTACAGCATGCTCGTGGAGACGACGTTGTCGCCCGCCTGGGCGATGTTGGCGATGGCGAGGAACTGCGCCGCCTGCCCGGACGCGGTCGCGAGCGCCGCGACGCCGCCCTCGAGGGCGGCGACCCGCTTCTCGAAGACGTCCGTCGTGGGGTTCATGATCCGCGTGTAGATGTTCCCGAACTCCTTCAGCGCGAACAGGTTCGCGCCGTGGTCCGCGCTGTCGAACGTGTAGGAGGTGGTCTGGTAGATGGGGACCGCACGGGCGTTCGTGCCGGGCGCCGGTTCCTGTCCGGCGTGGACCTGGAGCGTCTCGAAGCGCAGCTTCCGGTCGGAGGGGATGGTCATCGGCGTCCTCGGGGTTATCCGTTAAGTGAGACGAGCATCCTATTTGGCGGACAAGCGCGGCGTCAAGCCGCGTCCCCGCCTTGCGCGCTTGCTGACGCGGTCGCGTCTCCCCAGCCTCGGGGGTACAGTCCAGCCCCCTTTTCACCATGGAGACCCGACCCTTGGCCGAACTCTCCCCTCGCAACGTCCCGGAGCTGTTCCTGGAGCGCGTCGGCAAGACGCCGGCCGCGGAGGCGTTCCGCTACCCCGTGGACGGAGGGTGGAAGAGCCTCACCTGGGCGGACACCGAGGCGCGAGTGCGCGCGATCTCGAGCGGGCTGCGCGCGCTCGGCGTCGAGAACGAGCAGGTCTGCGCCATCCTGTCGTCCACGCGCATCGAGTGGGTCCTCTCCGACCTCGGCGTGCTCTGCGCGGGCGCGGCGACGAGCACGATCTACCCCTCGTCGACGCCCGAGGAGAGCGCGTTCATCCTCGCCGACTCGGGCTCGGTGGTCGCGTTCGCGGAGAACGGCGAGCAGATCGCCAAGCTCGCCTCCCGCCGCGCCGAGCTGCCGGCGCTCCGCCACGTGGTGACCTTCGACGGCCCGCCCAGCGCTGACGGCTGGGTGATCACGCTGGCACAGCTCGAGGAGCGGGGGCGCGCCCACGACGCCGCGCATCCGGGCGAGTTCGAGGAGCGCGCGGCCGCCCTGCGCGGCGACGCGCTCGCGACGCTCATCTACACCTCGGGCACGACGGGCCAGCCGAAGGGCGTCGAGCTGACGCACGCCTGCTGGATCACCCAGTCGAAGGCGGTCCAGGACACCGGCATCCTCGGCCACCCCGACCCGCTGCAGTTCTTCTGGCTCCCGCTCGCGCACGTCTTCGGGAAGATGATCGGGACGGCGCAGCTGCGCATCGGGTTCCCGACCGCCATCGACGGGCGCATCGAGCGGATCGTCGAGAACCTGAGCGTCATCCGGCCGACCTTCGTCTGCGCGGTGCCCCGCATCTTCGAGAAGGTCCACGCCAAGGTGCTCCAGAACGCTCGCGAGGGCGGCGCCGTGAAGGCGGCCATCTTCCGCTGGGCGCTCGACGTGGGCCTCGCGCGCTCGCGCGCGCTGCGGGCGGGGAAGCAGCCGTCGGCCGTGCTCGCCGCCCAGTTCGCGGCCGCGGACCGGCTCGTGTTCCAGAAGGTCCGCGCGCTGTTCGGCGGGCGGCTCCGGTTCTTCGTGTCGGGCTCCGCGCCGCTGTCCAAGGACGTCGCCGAGTTCTTCGACGCCATGGGGGTCGTGATCCTGGAGGGCTACGGCCTCACCGAGTCGTCCGCCGCGACGCACGTGAACCTGCCCGGCGCGCGGCGGCTCGGGACCGTGGGCCCGGCGCTGCCCGGCATCGAGGTGAAGATCGCCGAGGACGGCGAGATCCTGATGCGCGGCCCCTGGATCATGCGCGGCTACCGCGGGCTGCCGGAGCTGACGGCGGAGGCGCTCGACGCGGAGGGCTTCCTGCACACCGGCGACGTCGGCCACCTCGACGCGGACGGCTTCCTCGCCATCACCGATCGCAAGAAGGACCTCATCAAGACCTCGGGGGGCAAGTACGTGGCGCCGACCGAGCTCGAGGGGCGCCTCAAGGTGCTCTCCCCGGTGCTGGCCCAGGTGCTGGTCCACGGCGATCGCCGCAACTACGTCACCGCCCTCGTGACGCTCGAGCCGGAGGCGGCCGCCCGCTGGGCCGGGCAGCACGGCCTGGGGAACCTCTCTCCCGACGCGCTCGCGCGCGCCCCCGAGGTGAGGGCGCTCGTCCAGCGCGCGGTCGATCAGCTCAACGCGGGGCTGCCGCGCTTCGCGACCGTCAAGCGCTTCACGATCCTGCCGCGCGACTTCAGCGAGGCCGCGGGGGAGGTCACCGCCTCCCAGAAGCTGAAGCGAAAGCTGGTCGAGCAGCGCTACCGCGCCGAGCTCGACGCCATGTACCGCGAGCCGCCGCGCGGTCCCTGACGCGAGGGCGCGCCGCGCTACTCGGCGGCGAGCGTGGCGCGCAGCCGCCCGAGCGACGACTCCGCGTCCGAGAGGAACCGCACGTCCTCGACGCGCACGCGGCGGGCGAGCGCGAGCGTCTCCTCGTACGCGGTCATCGCCTTGGCGGCGAGCACGCGGACCTCGCGGCGGAGCTCCGCGCGGTAGCTCGCCGCCTGCTCGTCGTGGAGCCCGGGCGGAAGCGGCGCCTCGAGGAGCTGCTCGCGCAGCGCGTCGTACAGCTCGCCGACCCGGTATCCCGCGGCCACCGCCCACCGCTCGTCGCCGAGCCGGATGGCCGCGAGGTACTCCTCCTGGGCGGACAGGAGCAGCTGCGACTTGCGCTCGAGCTCGGCGGCGAGGGCGCCGTCGTCGCCCTGCGTCGGATCGAGCGGGGCGGCGAGGAGCGCCGCGCGCCGGAGCTCGCCGAGGTAGAAGCGGGCCTGGGCGGCGGCCGCCGGCGCGAGCCGCTCCGTCGCGCTCGCCGCCGCATACGCCGCGAGCGCCTCCCGCAGCGTGGCCTCCGACCGCGCCGGCTCGCCGCCGTCCATCTCGACGACGCCGCGCTCGGCGAGGGCCCGGACGCGCGCGGCCGCGGGCAGCTCCGGGCGCGCGAGGATCCGCTCGAGCGCGGCCCGTGCCTCGGGGAGGTCGTCGAGCTGGTAGTGCGCCTCCGCCGCGCGGAATGCCCCCTCGAGCCCCTCGGGTCCGCCGCGCGCCTCGAGCGCGCGGAACCGCTCGAGCGCGAGCCGCCACTCCGCCTGCCGCGCGTAGGCGGCGCCCGCTCCGAGGAGCGCCTCCGCGAGGTGCGGCGAGCGCGGGTACCGGTCGGCGAGCGCCGCGAAGGCGGCGGCGGCGCGCGCGTCGTCGCCCGGGCTGGCTGCGCCAGCGGCGGCGTTGCCGATCGCGAGGAGCTCCTCGTCGTTCTTGCCGGCGAGCTCCGCGTCGAGGGCGGTGCGGGCGGGGGCCTCGGGAGCGAACGTCACGCCCGGGTCTCCGGGCGGGCGGCGGGCGGTGGCGCAGGCGAGGAGGAGCGTGGCGGAGACGAGGAGGGCGCGGCGCATCGTGGGAGGAGCCTAACCCGCGAGGACCGAGAGGAGCATCTTCCGCGTTCGTGGCCCGTCGAACTCGCACAGGTAGACGCCCTGCCAGGTGCCGAGCACGAGCTCCCCGCGCTCGACGACGATCGTGGCGGAGCTGCCGACCAGCGACGCCTTCACGTGCGCGTCGCTGTTCCCCTCCGCGTGCCGGTACGCGCCGCCGGGCGGGCGCTCGGGGACGGCGTTCGCGAGCGCGAGGAGGAGGTCCGTGCGCACGTCCGGATCCGCGTTCTCCTGGATGGTGATCCCTGCGGTGGTGTGGGGGACGAACGCGACGAGGACCCCGCTCTCGACTCCGCTCCGGTGGAGCGCCGCCCGCACCTCCGCGGTGACGTCGACGAGCTCGTTCGAGGCGCGGGTCTTGATCTCGAGCGGAGGGAGGAGCATGGCCTCGGGAAGCTAAACGGCCGCGCGGGATTCGACAACGCGCGAGCGGAGCGAGGCCGCCGGGACGGACGCCGCTCCCGGCGGCGCACGGGACCCGGCGAGCAGGGATGGGGTCCCGGGCGACGGCGGTCAGCCGTCGGCGGGGCGGGGCGCAGTCCCCGTTCAGAGCCGCTCGGCGAGCCTGGCGAGACCGCGCAGGTCGTGGACGTCGCTCTCCAGGCGCGGGACCACCGCGTACGGGGCCGACACCGCCTCGAACAGCCGCTCGAGCGCCCGGCGCTCCGCCGCCGCGAGCATCTGGTGCTCGGCGAGCGTCTCCGCGAGGCGGCGCGCGAACCCGCGGTCGTTTCCCCCGCGCTCGCCGAGCGGCGACGCGAGGTCCTCCGGGGAGGGCAGGGGCGCCGCGCCCGGCCACAGATCCGGGGTGACCCGGTTCGCCACCAGCCCGGCGACCGGCATCGACTCGGCGTGGAGCCGCTCGTGGAACGCCATCGCCTCGTCGATCGAGATCGGGCTCGGCGAGGTGACGAGCACGAAGCCGACCTCCGGGCGCGAGAGCAGGGCCCGCACGGCGCCGGCGCGGTCCTTGAAACCCTCGTACATGCCCTGGAAGCCCTGCAGGAAGTCGCCGAGGTCGGACAGCGCGGCCTGCCCGGTGAAGCGCGCGAGCGTCTTCGCGACGTAGCCGCCGCCGAGCTGCGCGAGCCGGAGCCCGAGCTTGCCGGCGCCGATCGCCGGCGCGAGCAGCACGCGCGCCGCGTCGTTGCCGAGGAAGTCGAGGATCCGATCCGGCGCGTCGAGGAAGTCGAGCGCGTGGGCGGTCGGCGGCGTGTCGAGGACGATGAGGTCGTAGTCGCGGTCGGTGGCGAGCTCGTACAGCTTCTCCATCGCCATGTACTCCTGCGAGCCGGCGAGCGCGGAGGACATCTGCTGGTAGAGCCGGTTCTTCAGGATCCGCTCGCGGCGGGCGGGATCCGGCGCGTGGCGCGCGACGAGGTCGTCCCACGTGCGCTTCACGTCGAGCATCATGGCGTGGAGCTCGCCCTTCGCCCGGAGCCCCGCCTCCGCGAACTTGTGATCGGGGACGCGCGACTCGACGTTCCCGAGCGACGTGAGGCCGAGCGCGTTCGCGAGGCGGCGCGCGGGATCGATGGTGCAGACGAGCACGCGCCCGCCGGCGAGCGCGCGGTCGAGCGCGATCGCCGCCGCGACGGTGGTCTTCCCCACGCCCCCCGAGCCCACGCACACCACGATGCGCCGGCCCGCCGTCGTGTCGCGCACGGGCGTCACGGCGCCGGCTCCGGCGGCGCGGCCGCGATCGCGTCGGCGATCCGCTCGACGGCCGCCGCGCCCCACTCCGCGACGGGCAGCAGCGGGAGCACCGTGGTGGGGAGGTCGAGGGCGGCGCGCGCGCGCGCGAGGTAGCGCTGCGCCTGCTCGGCGCGGAGCGCCTGCAGGCGGGCGGCGGCGGCGGCGGGCCCGAGGGGGGGCGGCTCACCCGCGAGCGACTCGAGGCGCGCCTCCTCCTCGTGCGTGAAGCGCGCCTCGGGCATCGCGTTCACGAACAGGGCGGCGCGCGGGACGCCGAGCTCGCTGCGCACCTGGGCGTCGAGGTCGATCGCCTCGTTCACCGGCATCTCCTCGGGCAGCGTGACGATCGCGAGCGCCGTCCGGGCCGGGTCGAGCAGCAGGGCCTGCATCCACTCCGCGTCGCCGCGCAGCGGCCCCGCGGGCACCGTGTCGAGGAGCGCCGAGGGCACCCGCAGGAGCTGGACCGCGTGGCCCGTCGCGGGCGCGTCCACGATGACGACGTCCCAGCGCGGCCGGCCGCGCTCCTCGGACTTCGCCTCGAAGAGGATCTTGCCGAGCATGACCAGCTCGGCGAGCGAGGGGATCACCCGGAGGAAGTGCCGCACCAGCCGGTTCTCGAAGACGGCGTCGTAGATGGTCCGGAACTTGAGGACCATTATCCCGTACTCGCGCATCGCGTCGGGCGGGGTGACGTTCAAGGTGAAGAGGCCCGGGCGCGCCTCGCGGATCTGCGCCCCGGCCGGCGGCGCGCCGAGGAGCGGCGCGATGCGCTCGCGCGCGTTCACCTCGCAGACGAGCACGCGCTTCCCGGCGCGCGCGGCGAGCACGGCGAGGGCGGCCGACACGGTCGACTTCCCCACGCCGCCCTTGCCCGTCACCACGACGAGCCTCCGATCGAGAAGGGTCGGGGTGGGCACGAGGCTTGACAAGCTAGCGAGGGGAGGGTGACAAGTCCAACATGCCGTTCGACGAGATGCTCAGGAACCCCATGCTGAAGCGCGCCCTGGAGGCGAGCGAGGAAAGGATGGGGCGTTTCGTCGGCAAGCTCCTCGCGAGCGAGCGCGTGACCACCGGGCTGCAGACCCTCTTCTCCTCCGCGGTGCAGGCCAAGGAGACCTTCGACAAGGGCGTGCGCCAGGCGCTGCACGCGGCGAACCTGCCCTCCAAGGACGAGGTCGCCTCGCTCAAGCAGAAGCTGTCCGAGCTCGAGTCGATGATCGACGGCCTCGCCGCCAAGGTGGAGCGCGGCGCGGACGACGACGGCCGCGAGTAGCATGCGGCGGATCGCCTTCGTCAACGAGAAGGGCGGCACCTGCAAGACCACGCTCTGCGTGAACGTGGCGGCGCACCTCGCCGCGCGCGGGCTGCGCGTCCTGGTCGCGGACCTCGACACGCAGGGCCACGCCGGCAAGTCGCTGGGCGTCGACGTGCGCGGGCTCTCCCCCACCATCCACGACCTCCTCGCGGGCGATCGGCCCATGGACGCGATCGCCGTCCGGACGCCCATCCAGGGGCTCGAGCTCCTGCCCGCGAACAAGGAGCTCGCCGCGTTCCCGGTCGCGGTGGCGTCGTCGCCCGATCGGGCCGAGCGGCTCGCCCGGCGCCTCGACGCGATCCCGGCGGGCCGCTACGACGCGGTGCTCATCGACGCGCCGCCCTCGGTGTCGCTCGTCACCGAGAACGTGCTCGTCGCGGCGAGCGAGATCGTCATCCCGGTCGCGCTCACGTACCTGGCGCTCGACGGCTGCGCGGAGATGGTGCAGAGCCTCGACGCGATGCGCGCGGCGCGCGGCAGGGCGCCCGCGCTCACCCTGGTCGTCCCGACGCTCTACCGGAAGACGCAGCTCGCGGACGAGATCCTCGCGCGGCTCCGCGCGCGCTTCCCGGCGGAGCTGTCCGCCCACGTGCTCGGCTGGTCCGTCAAGATCGACGAGGCCCAGAGCCACGGGCGCACGATCTTCGAGTACGCGCCGCGCTCGTCGGGCGCGCGGGCCCTCGCCGCGATCGCCGACGAGATCCTGGCGCGCGCGCCCGCGGCCTGAGCGCTACGGCTTCGGGGCGAGGTCGTCGAGCCGCTTCTCGAGCGCCTCGATCCGCCGCGAGATGTCGTCGAGCTGCTTCCGCGCGTCCGAGACGGTGGACATCTGCTCGACCGCGGTGCGCACCCGCTCGTCGACCCGCTTCTGGAACGCGGTCATCGTCTCCTGCGACGACTGCACCATCTCCCGGGCGCGATCGCTCGTCTGCTGACCCTTCACGAGCAGGGTCTGCACCCGCTGCTCGGCGGCGGCGCGGACCGCCTCGACGCGGCCGCGCAGCTCGGCCTGCGTCCCCTCGACGAGCCGCTGCGCCACCTCGCCGCCGTGGCGGATCAGATCGCGCAGCGTGTCGAGGCTCATCTTCGAGGTCTTCTTCTCCTCCTCGAAGATGATCTGCGCGAGCGTGACGGACGTGAGATCCTCCTTCGTCCGGTTGTCGATGATCTTCACCTCGGCGCCCGCCTTGATCATCTGGGCGATCTCGTCGAGGGTCACGTAGCGCGACTCGACCGTGTCGTAGAGCTTACGGTTGGTGTAGCGCTTGATGACCTTGGGCTCGCGCCCACCCGCGGAGGGCTCGCTGGCTGCGGGGCGTTCTTCGTTCATGGGGGCCGTCCGAGGTGAGTAAGTGCGCGAACTCAAAGGATTGTTCTGGGGCGGACGCTTTGTGTCAAGCGCCGCAGCGGTGTAATCTGCGGATCCCGAGTGGGGCCGCATGATCGTCCTCTGCACCAGCTGTCAAGCGAGGTTCCGCGTCGCGGACGAGAAGATCGGCCCGCGCGGCGCCAAGGTGCGCTGCTCGCAGTGCAAGACGGTCTTCGCCGTGCAGCGTGAGCACGGCGGGACGCCGCCCGCCGCGGTGCCCGCCCCGGCGCCGCGCGCGCCGGCGCTCGACGTCGAGCTCGAGCCGCCCGCGCGCTCCTCCGCACCGGCGTCCGGCGATCCCTTCGCGTTCCCCCCGCCGCCGGAGCCGTCGTTCGCTCGCCCGGACACCTTCGCTGCCCCTTCGTTCGATCCGTTCGCCCCCGCGGCGCCCGCCGGGCCGGAGGCCGACCCCTTCGCGTGGACCATCCCGGCGCCCGCCGCGCGCGAGCCGCACGCGACCGAGGCCGATCCCTTCCAGGCGGCGGATCCGTTCGCCTCCTCGACGGCGAGCGACGATCCGTTCGCCGCCGGCGCCGGCGACGCCGCCGGCGCGCCCGAGGAAGAGGCCTCCTCCTTCGGGGCCGACCCCTGGGCCGCGACCGGCAGCGCGGCGCTCGCGGAGGTGGCGGACGGTCCCGCGGAGTCCTCGGGCCGCGCGCGCGGGCTGCCGCTCACGGACCTCGCCGACCTGCTCGGCGCCGCGCCGGCTCCCGCCGAGCCGCCGCCCGAGCCCGCCGGCGAGGCGGCCCCGCCCTCCGGGCCCGATCTGACGCTCGAGGATCGCGAGACGCCGGCGGCGTTCCGTGCGTCCGGCGGCGGCCGCGACCGCTCGCGCGGCGCGTTCGGCGGCTCGGAGCCGGCGTTCGGCGGGCCGGGTCTCGCGCTCGACTCCGAGCCCGCGTTCGCCTTCGGTGCGCCGGGCCTCGAGCTGTCCGAGCTCTCCTCGCACCCCGAGCCGTCCTTCGCACCCGCGCACCACGCCTCCGCCGCGCTCGCCCTCGCCACGGAGCCGACGCCTGCGCCCGCTCCGCGCGCCCCGCTCCGCCCGCCGCCCCTGCCGATCCCGGCGCACGTCCCCACGACGCTAGACTTCATCCCCGTCGCCGAGGTGCCGGAGCCGCACGCGCCGGTGCGCGCGGCGCCGTTCACGGCCCCGCCCGCCTCGGCGCGGCGAGGCTCCTCGGCGCGCGGCGCGCGGCTGACCGCGCTCGCCGTGAACGCCGTCGCGCTCGTGGCCGTGCTCGCCATCGCGCTCGCGATGCTCGTCGTGTGGCGCGGCGGGCGCATCGAGGCCGCGGCGTTCCGGCCGGCGGCCATCGCCGCCGCCCTCCGCCACGGCACGCCCGCGGGCCCGTTCGTCGCGTCCGACGTCCGCAGCGGCCTCTACGATAGGGAGCGCGCCGCCCCCATCCTGTTCGTCCGCGGCTCCATCGTCTCGCACGCGCCGGCGCGGGTCCGCTCGGTCCGGGTCGCGGTGGAGGTGGTGCGCGAGGGGACGGTGATCGCGCGCGGGGAGGCGCTCGCGGGGGCGGTCCCGGGCCCGGAGGATCTCTGGCGCGCGGCCACTCCGGAGGCGCTCGCCCGGGCGTCCCGCGCCGCCGCCCGGCGTGCGCCCGACGAGATCCGGCCCGGGGACGAGGTGCCCTTCCTCGTCGCGATCGACGAGTACCCGCCGCAGCTCGCCGGGGCGGCGCTGCGCATCTCCGCCGCGCCGGAGGAGGCGCGCCGGAGGTGACGGGCGCGACCGCGCCGGAGGTCCTGGCGGCGCGGCGGCTCGCGCGGCGGCTCGGGGCGCTCGAGGAGGGAGAGATCCGCGCCCGCGCCGCGTGACGCGAGATCGGCGCCGAG
>NZ_JALCYX010000035.1:0-43213 GCF_022690695.1 Anaeromyxobacter sp. SG17 | reverse complement strand
CGAGCTGCGGGCCGCAGTCGCTCGATTCGTTCTGCCACCACGGCGCGAACGAAGCTACCCGCGCGCGGTGAAGCTGAAGATGAGCAACTACGCCCGCAGCCGCCCGGTCGCTAAGTGAGTGGCATTGTGCGCTAGCCCCCGCCGAGGAGGGGCGCGAGGCCGTCACGAAACGAGGGATAGGCGAGCGAGACGCCGAGCGCGGCGCGCGTGCGCTGCGAGTGGATGCGGCGGCTCGGGCCGCCGGCCGAGGCCGCCGAGACGGACGGCGCGATCCCGAGCCGGCCGCAGATCCACGCCACGACCTCGCGGCGCCGGGTGGGCTCGGCGTCGCTGCCGTGGTAGACGGCCCCGGGAGCGGCGCGCTCCAGCGCCGCGAGGACGAACGAGATCGCGTCCTCGCGGTGGCAGAAGTTCATCCACGCGTCGTCACCCGGCCCGAGCGCGAGCCGCCCCGTGCGCACCCGGTCGACGATTCCAGCCCGGCCCGGGCCGTAGAGTCCGGAGAGGCGGACCACCGCCGTCCGCAGCGCACCGGCGGACGCGCCGCGCACGAGCGCCTCCGCTTCCACGAGCACCTCCGCGCTCGCGCTCGCGGGCGCGGGCGGCGACCCCTCGTCGACGTCCGACCCGTCGCGCTGGCCGAACACGCCCGTGGAGCCGGTGTAGACGAAGGCGCGCGCGCCTCCCCGCGCGGCGGCGGCGAGGAGGGCGCGGTTCGCCTCGACGTACGCCGCCCGGTACGCCTCCACGCCGTCCGCGCCGGCGGCCTGGCAGGCGACGATCGCGTCCACCTCCGGGAGCCGCGCCGCGGCACCGCCGGCGGCGAGGTCGACCGCGAGCGGCTCCACCCCGAGCGCGCGCAGCGCCTCTGCGCGGGCAGGGTCGCGGCGGATCCCGGTCACGCGATCGCCTCGCTCGACGAGGCGGCGCGCGAGCGCCGTCCCGAGCCAGCCGCAGCCTGCGACGAGGACGTGCATGCGTCACCTCGCGGAGAGGGTTCGCGCCGATTATGACCGGAGGGCGGCGCGCGTGCAGCCGCTCCTCTCGTGGCGCGCGGGGAGGCGCATGGATCGACCGGCCCTCGTCGTCCTCGCCGGCCTGCAGGGGGCGGGCAAGTCGAGCTTCTTCCGCGCCCGCTTCTCGGCGACCCACGCTCACGTGTCGAAGGACCTCTTCCAGAGCGCCCGCGACAAGCGCCGCAGGCAGCGCGAGCTCGTGCACGCCGCGGCGGCGGCGGGGCTGCCCGTCGTCGTGGACGACACGAACCCGCGCCGCGAGGATCGCGCCGTCCTGGTGGAGCTCGCGCGCGCGCTCGGCCTGCGGCCGGTGGTGTACTGGTTCCCGCCGGACGTGCGCGCCTCGCTCGCGCGGAACGCGGGGCGCAGCGGGAAGGCGCAGGTGCCGAAGGTCGCGATCTTCGCCACCGCCAGGCGGCTCGAGGCGCCGGAGCCGGCGGAGGGGTTCGCGGCGGCGTACGAGGTGCGCGCCGCGCCGGAGGGCGCGTTCGTCGTCACCGCGCGGCCTGAGCTCGCAAGCCTGCCGTGACCCGTTCGGGTCTCGGCGGCCTGACGAAGGGCTATAGTGCGCGGATGCAGAACCGGAGAAGCGCTTCGGGCGAGGACGGGAACGACCCGCGCCGGTCATTTGCGAAGAGCGTCGCTGAACCCGCGGGGATGACGAAGCGGCGCCGGCGCGCAGTGTTCGCGGGGATCGCCGTCGTGCTGGGCGTTGCCGTCGCATTTCGATTGTACGGCCTGGGCCGCCTGCCCGGCATCAATGGCGACGAGGCGTGGTACGGCGTACAGCTGGCGCGGTTGCTGGACGGCGCTCCCTTCGAGTGGCGAACTCCACACGGAAACATCCCCGGGCCGCTGCACTCGGGTCTTCTCCTGCTCCTCCTGCTCTTTTCGCCGCGATCGCTCACCGTGCTCAGGCTGCCGAGCGTCATCTCGTCGCTCGCGCAGATCGGCCTCACGTACGCGATCGCGAAGAAGCACTTCGACCGGCCGACGGGAGTGATTGCGCTGCTCCTCACCGCGTCGCTTCCAATCAACATCGCTTATGCGCGGTTCGGATGGGACCCGAGTCACTCCGGTCTGGCCGCGATCGTTGCAGCTCATTTCGCGCTGTCGGGGAACGTATGGGCGAGCGCACTCGCGTTCGTGTTCGCGCTCCTCGTTCACCCGACGAATGTGTTCGTCGCACCGTTCCTAGTTGCCGTTCTCTTCGGAGTGGAGCACGCACGCATCGGCTGGCGCGGGGCCCTCGTTCGCACTGGACTTCACGCTGCGCTCCTGGGCGCCGGTCTCGCCGTCCTGGGGCTCGCGGCGGCGCCCGGAGACGCGCGCGCGATCACGGGCGACGCGCTGACGCGTGCAGTGGATCCATCGGCATGGGTGGCCTCAGCGGTTCTCTACTCGAGGCTGTTATCGGGCGACAGCGTCTACCAGTATGTCGTTGGCTCCGGCTTTGGTGCGGCCACGACGCTCACCGATCTCCTGGTGGGGACCATCCTCCTTGCTCTCTTGGTGATGGGCGGCCTTGCGCTTCGTGCGCGGCCATTCGGTCGTGAAGCCGGGGTCGTGGTGGGCTGGCTGGGGTCGGTCGCGAGTTTCTTCATCCTCGTCGGCTCGGACGCAATGCGCCCGCACCTCGAGCGATACGCCGTCTGCCTGCTCGTTCCCACGACTCTCGCGATGACCGTGTTGCTGCGGCATGCTCTCGGACGCGCGAACGGCGCCGTCCCTGCCATCGCCGCAGGGATCATGGCGACGCTCGCGCTCGCGGGATTCGGGACGCGCTATCTGCACCAGCTGCAGACGCGGGGGTCGAGCTCACACGAGACGTTCTGGACGGGTCCAGTCGAGCCGAAGGAAGAGGCCTTTCGTCGCATCGCCGCCGACGCGGAACACAATGGCGGCGCGTGCATCGTGGCGGACAGCTGGTGGGTCTACTGGCCGCTCGCGTTCCTCGCGCAGGGCACGAACCTGCTGGTCACCGAGCCGAACGCATTGCCCGCGACGGCGCCACCCGGCGGGGTGTATTTGGTCGGATTCCCCGACGGCCCTTTCGAACGCGCAGCATCGCGAACCCCGGCGCTTCTGCCGCGCTGGGACATCCACGGCGCGGAAGGCAGAACCGTCTTGCGCGTCTGGTGGATGCCTGCGCAATTGCAGTGAACCGAATCGCGTCGGCCGAGCGCGGAACTTCGGTCATGCCGTGCTCCTCTCGCGCGTCCACGCCCCCCGTGCACGTTCCGCTCGTCAGCCGCTCTTCAGGGCCGCCGCGACGATCGCCCTCGCCTCCTCGAGGATGCGCGCGAGGTGCGCCTCGTCCCGGAAGCTCTCCGCGTATATCTTGTAGACGTCCTCGGTGCCGGACGGGCGCGCCGCGAACCAGCCGTTCTCGGCGACCACCTTGAGCCCGCCGATCTCCGCCCCGTTCCCGGGCGCGCGCGTGAGCCGCGCCACGATGGGCTCGCCGGCGAGCGTCCGCGCCTTCACCGACTCCGGGGCGAGCTTCTTCAGGATCGCCTTCTCCGCGGGGGTCGCGGCGGCGTCCACGCGCGCGTAGACCGGCGCGCCGAGATCCGCCGCGAGGGCCTGGTAGAGCTCTCCGGGGTCCCTGCCGGTGCGGGCGCTCATCTCCACCGCGAGGAGGTCCATCACGATCCCGTCCTTGTCCGTCGTCCAGGTCGTGCCGTCGCGGCGGAGGAACGACGCCCCCGCGCTCTCCTCGCCGCCGAAGCCGATGGAGCCGTCGAGGAGCCCCGGCACGAACCACTTGAACCCCACGGGCACCTCCACGAGGCGCCGCCGGAGCCGCGCCGCGACGCGGTCGATGAGCGCGGACGAGACGAGGGTCTTCCCGATCCCGGCGGCGGGGCTCCAGGCCGGGCGGTTCCGGAAGAGGTAGTCGATCGCGACCGCGAGGTAGTGGTTCGGGTTCATGAGCCCGGACGCGGGCGTGACGATGCCGTGCCGGTCGGAGTCGGCGTCGTTCCCGAAGGCGAGGTCGAACCGGTCCTTCATGGCGACCAGGTTCGCCATCGCGAACGGCGACGAGCAGTCCATCCGGATCTTGCCGTCGTGGTCGAGCGGCATGAAGCCGAAGGTCGGATCCACCACCGGGTTCACCACCGTGAGGTCGAGGCCGTACTCCGCCGCGATCACGCTCCAGTAGTGTGCGTTCGAGCCGCCCAGCGGGTCGACGCCGACGTGCAGGGGCAGGCCGCGGGCGCCGTCGAGGTCGAGCGCCGCGCGGAGCTCCTCGACGTAGGGCCGCACGTAGTCGCGCACGTGCACGCTCGCGGCGCGGCGCGCGGCCTCGTAGCCGAGCCGCTTCACCCCGGCGTTCCCGGCCTCGAGGAGCGCGTTCGCGCGCGCCTCGATGGCCGCGGTGACCGCCGTGTCGGCCGGCCCGCCGTCGGGTGGGTTGTACTTGATGCCGCCGTCCTCGGGCGGGTTGTGGGAGGGGGTGATCACGATCCCGTCGGCGAGCCCCTCCGTCCGCCCGCGGTTGTGGCCGAGGATCGCGTGCGAGATGACCGGCGTCGGGACGGGAGCGCCGCCCTCGGAGATCACCACCTCCACGCCGTTCGCGGCGAGCACCTCCAGCGCGGTGCGCTCCGCGGGCTCGGAGAGCGCGTGCGTGTCGCGCCCGAGGAAGAGCGGCCCGGTCACGCCCGCGCGGGCGCGGTGCTCGCACACGGCCTGCGCCACGGCGAGGATGTGGGCCTCGTTGAAGCTCCTGCGCAGGGACGAGCCGCGGTGGCCGGACGTTCCGAAGGCGACGCGCTCGTCTGGATTTGCGGGGTCGGGCCGCTCCGAGACGTAGCGGCGCAGGAGGTCCGCGACGTCGACGAGCAGGTCCTTCGGGGCGGGCTTGCCGGCGAGGGGATGGGGCATGGCGGAAATCTCGCACTCCCGCCGGTCTTGTCACCGTCACGGACGGGCCCGACAATGGACCGATGCGCCTCCCGGCGGCGGTCGCCGCCCTGCTCCTCTCGCTCTCGTCGCCGCCCGCGCGCGCGCCGGGGCCGCCGCCTGCGCCGCCCGCTCCCCGCGCCGGCGACGCGGCGCAGGGGGGCTTCCGGGTGCTCGCGCCCGGGCTCGAGCTCGGCCAGTTCGCCGGCCCGGCCGCCGAGGGCCGCGCGCAGCCCATCGCGATCGTGCGCATCGACCCCGCGCGCTTCGAGCTCAGGCTGCTCAACGCCTCCGCGCCCGGCGAGGGCAGCCTGCGCAGCGCTCGCGCCTGGGCGGCGCGCGCCGGGGCGGCCGCCGCCATCAACGCGAGCATGTACCAGCAGGACTACCGCACGAGCGTCTCGCTCATGCGCACGCGGCAGCACGTGAACCAGCGGCGCGTCTCGAGGGACCGCTCGGTGCTGGCCTTCGACCCCCTCGAGCGCGGCGCCGCGCCGGTCCGGCTCATCGATCGCGACTGCGACGACCTCGAGACGGTCGCGAAGGCGTATGGGACCCTCGTGCAATCGATCCGGCTCGTCTCCTGCGACCGGCGGAACGTGTGGGCCCCGTCGCAGCGGCGCTTCTCGGCGGCGGCGATCGGCATGGACGGGAAGGGGCGCGTCCTCTTCATCCACGCGCGGACACCCTGGCCCGTCTACGACCTCGTGAACGCGCTCCTCGCGCTCCCGATCGACCTGCGCCAGGCGATGTACGTCGAGGGCGGCCCCGAGGCTCAGCTCTACGTGCGCGGCGGCGGGGGCGAGCACGAGTGGGTGGGCGGATTCGAGCACCTGCCGCAGGCCGATAACCACGAGCCCTGGCCGGTCCCCAACGTGGTGGCCGCCGTCCGTCGCCGCTGAGCCCTTCGGTCCCGTCGGGGCGGCGCTCCCTAGGGGGCCAGCTCGGGCGAAGACGGGCCGATCCCGGCCCGCCACGCGTCCCCCGTTCGGCGCCTCGCTCGCCCGTGATCCGGGCGGGTGCTTCCTCGGACGATCGCCCGCCCCCACCCTCCGTGGGCGCATGCGGGACCTCGCCTGGATCCTCCTCCTCCCCCTCTCCGCCCTCCTCGCCTGCGGCCACGGCGACGCGGGCCGCGCGCGCGACGCCCGGGCGCGCGAGCGCGACGAGCTCTCCGCCCTGTGGAGCTTCTATCGCTACGCGCACGTGGAGCGCGGCCGCGTCGTGGAGCGCGACGAGGGCGGCATCACGACCTCCGAGGGCCAGTCGTACGCGCTCCTCCGCGCCGTGTGGGCCGGCGATCGCGCCACCTTCGACGAGGTGTGGCGCTGGACGCGCGAGAACCTCCAGGTCCGCGACGACCGGCTCCTCGCCTGGAAGTGGAAGGACGGCGTCCAGGATCGGAACGCCGCGACCGACGCGGATCAGGACAGCGCCCTCGCGCTCGTGCTGGCGTCGCGCCGGTTCGGCGAGGCGCGCTACCTCGAGGAGGCGAGGCGCCTCCTCGCGGACGTCTGGGCGCGCGAGGTGATCCAGGCAGGCGGGAGGTTCCTGCCCACCGGCGGGAACTGGGCGCCGCGCGAGCGCTACCCCACCATCCACGTCGCCTACCTCGCCCCCTACGCCTACGAGGTCTTCGCCGAGGTCGATCCGGCCCACCCGTGGAAGGAGCTCGTGCGCGGGAGCTACGAGGTCCTCCGCTTCCTCTACTTCGACAAGGGGCTCGTGCTGCCGCCCGAGCGGATCTGGGTGGATCCGCGGTCCGGCGCCCTGCTCCTCGAGAAGCCCGGGGGCGGCGCGCCCCAGGTCTTCGGCTACGACGCAGTCCCGATCTTCTGGCGCGTCGCGCTCGACGCGCGCTGGTTCGGGAGGCGCGGCGAGGCGGACCTGCGCGCCCGCATGCTCGCCTTCCCGCGCGAGGCCCTCCGCGCCGAGGGGCGGCTCCGCGATCGCTACACCCCCGGCGGCCGCGCGCTGTCGGAGCTCGACGGCCAGCCGCACATGGCCTCCGTCGCGGCCCTCGCGGCGGTGGAGGACCCGGCGCTCGCCGCCGGGCTGCGCGAGGGGAAGCTCGACTCGATCTTCGAGCGGGCGCTCGCGGGCGAGGAGACCCCTTACTACCTGCACAACTGGCTCTGGCTCGGGCGCGCGCTCGAGCTCGGCGTCACGCGCCGCTTCGACGAGCCGCTCGCGTTCCTGCTCGGGATCGACTGGAGCCCGTTCGAGGAGCGCTTCCCGCTCCTGCCGGTGCTCGCGGCCCTCGCGCTCGCGCCGCTCGCGAGGCGGTTCACCTGGGCTCGCGCGGGGCTCGTCGCGCTCGCGGTCGCCCTCTCCGCGCGCTACCTGGGCTGGCGCGCCCGCGAGACGCTCAACTTCGTCGAGCCGCTCGGGCCGGTCATCAGCCTGTCGCTCCTCGCCGCGGAGGCGTACGCGTTCTCGACCGTCCTCCTCCTCGTCGTGCAGGTCGGCGTCTCGCGGCGCCGGCGCGAGGCGCCCGCGGCGCTCGCGCCGGGCGAGAACGCACCGTCCGTGGACGTGTTCGTCCCCATCTACTCCGAGTCGCTCGAGATCCTCGACAAGACGCTCGCCGCCTGCATGGCCATGCGCTACTCGAGGATGACCGTCCACGTCTGCGACGACTCGCACCGCGAGTCGGTCGCGCGGCTCGCCGCCGAGCACGGCGCGCGGTACATCGCCGGGCCGAAGCGGCACGCCAAGGCGGGGAACCTCAACAACGCGCTCTCGCTCACGGCGGGAGAGCTCGTCGTGGTGTTCGACACCGACCACGTGCCGAGCGCCGCGTTCCTCGAGCGCACGGTCCCGCACTTCCGCGACGCGCGCATGGGCGTCGTCCAGACGCCCCACCACTTCTACAACCCCGACGTCTTCCAGCGCGCGTTCGGGACGGGCCCCGCCGTGCCGAACGAGGCGGACCTCTTCAACCACGCCATCCAGGCGGGCCGCGATCGCTGGGGGGGCGCGTTCTTCGTGGGCTCGGGCGCCGTGTTCCGCCGCGCCGCCATCGCCTCGGTGGGCGGCTTCAACCTGCTCTCCATCACCGAGGACATCCACACGAGCCAGAAGCTGCACGCGCGTGGCTGGCGCTCGGCGTTCGTGGACGAGGACCTCGCCGTCGGGCTCTCCGCCGAGAACGTGCAGAGCTACCTCGTGCAGCGGCGCCGCTGGATGCTGGGGTGCCTGCAGATCTTCTTCAAGGACAACCCGCTCCTCGAGCGCGGCCTCCCGCTCCGCCACCGCGTCGGCTACTTCGCCTCGCTCTGGTACTTCTTCTTCCCGCTGGCGCGGGTCGCCTTCTTCCTGACGCCGCTCTGGTACCTGCTCTTCCACCTCCACCCGCTCTTCGCGGACCTCCCCGTCCTCCTCGCGTACCTCGTCCCCCACCTCCTGCTCTCCACGCTCGCCGCGAACGCGCTCCTCCCCGGCTGGCCCCGGCTGCTGTGGGGGACCGTCTACGAGGCCGCGGTGGCCTTCCCGCTCGCCCGGGCGACCCTCGACCTGCTCCTGCCGAAGAGCCTCGGGTTCAAGGTGACGCCCAAGGGGATCGTGTCGGACCGCCGCCGGTTCGACGCGTCCTCCTCGCGGCTCACGATCGCTGCCGCGGCGCTCGCCGCGGTCGCGCTCGGGAAGGGTGCGTTCGAGCTCCTGGCGTTCGGGATCGAGGTCGAGGCGTACGCGTTCAACCTGTTCTGGGCCGGCGCGAACCTCGCCGCCGTGCTCGCGGCGCTCCTCGTCGCGTGGGAGCGGCCGCAGCGCCGCGAGGACGAGCGCGTGCGGCGGCGCGTGCCCGTGCGCGTCGAGGCGCCGGGGCTCGCGCTCTCCGCGGAGACGGTGGACCTCTCCCTCACCGGCGCGGCGCTCCGGCTGCCCGCGGGCGCGACCCTGCCCGCCGAGGTCGAGCTCTCGTTCGTGACGCCCGAGCCGCTGCGAGTGCGCGCCCGCGTCGCCTGGCGCGAGGAGGTGCAGGGGACGGCCCGGGCCGGCCTCGCGTTCGAGGGGCTCCCCGCGGAGTCGCGCCGCGCGCTCGTGCGGATCGCCTTCTCCGCCGAGGAGGCGTTCGCGGGCGCCCACGACGGGCGCACCCGCAGCCAGGTCGCGATGGCGCTCCAGCTCCTCGCCGGGATCGTCCGCGCGTTCCTGCCGCTCCGCGCGCGCCGTCGCCTGGCGCCCCGCCGCGGGACGCTGCGCGGGCTCGCGTGGGTGGGGGCCTCCCGGCGCGTCCGGGGCGTCGTGCTCGACACCTCGCCGGGGGGGCTCGGCGCGCTCTTCCTCGGGAGACCGCCGGCGGAAGCCCTGCCCGTCGTGCTGCGCGATGGCGTGCGCTGGGTGCGCGTCGCGCACGCACGCCGGGTGCTCCCGGGGCTGTGGCGCGCGGGGCTCGCCTTCCTGCCCGCCCCGCTCCCGGGCGGCGAGGCGCATGAATACCTTGCCGCCTAGAGAGCCCTCGCAAAGACCCGAGAGAGATCCAGCATGAGCCCCTCGATCCGCACCGCGATCATCGCGGCCGCGCTCGCCCTCGCGCCCGCGGCGCGCGCCGGCCTCGCCGAGTCCTGGTACCTGTCGCGCGGCCGCGCGAACATGCAGATCGCGAACTACGGCGCCGCCATCGAGGCGTGGCGCAAGGCGCTCGAGCTGAACCCGAACAGCCGCGAGGCCTCCCACGAGCTGTGCAGGGCGCTGCTCCAGAACGGCGAGACGGACCGCGCCGTCGCCGAGCTCGATCGCCACCTCGCGCGCTTCCCCGACGACTGGCAGCTCGCGTTCGAGCAAGCCCGCCTGCTGCAGTGGTCCCGGTACGCGTACCGCTCGAAGGACGCGGTGAGGTACCTGCGCATGGGCCTCGGCCGCCGGGACGATCCCGCGCGCCGCCACGAGCTCGCGCGGCTCCTGGGGCGCGACCGCGCCACCCTCGACGAGGCGCTCGCGGAGTACCGGACGCTCCTCTCGGGCGCGCCGGAGGACGCGGCGCTGCGCGACGAGTGGCTGAAGCTCCTGCTCTGGGATCGCCGCCACCGCGACGAGGCCGTGCGCGAGCTCGAGCGACGCCTCGCCGCGAGCCCCGGGGACGAGCGCGCCGCGCGCGAGCTCGCCCGGATCACGGCCGAGGATCCGCGCCGGGCGGGAGAGGCGGCCGGGCGCTACGCGGCGCTCCTCGAGCGCCACCCCGACGATCCCGATCTGCGGCTCGGCCGCGCCCGCGCGCTCGCCCGCGCGGGGCGGCGCGACGAGGCGCGCGGCGAGTACGCGCGCGCGCTCGCGCTCCGGCCCTCCCCCGAGACGAGGCTCGAGTACGCCGAGGTGCTCGCTGCCGATCCCGCCTCGGCCGACGCCGCCCGCCGCGAGTACGAGGCGGTCCTGCGCGAGCGGCCGCGCTCGCGGCGCGCCCGGGTCGGCCTCGCTCGGGTCCTCGGTGCGCGCCGGGAGACGAGCAAGGACGCCATCGCGGTCTACGAGACCGTGCTCGCCGAGGCGCCGAACGACGCGGAGGCGCACCGCGGCCTCGCGCACGCCTTCGCCTGGAACGGCGACGCCGACCGCGCCCTCGCGCACGGGGAGCTCGCCGAGCGGTACGGCCCGGCGCGCCCGGACGTCGCCGCGCTGGAGCGCTCGCTCCGCGTGGGGCGCGAGCCGGCCGCGGGCGGCGGCGCGCGGGTGCTCGCGCAGCCGGGCGGCGCGAGGCTCTCGCGGGTGGGCGCCTTCGTGTCCGGCGCCGCGGAGCCGACGCCATTCACCTCGAGCGCCGTCGAGGCGGGGTTCGCCGTCGCGCGCGGGGAGGCGGGCGCCGAGGCCTCGGGGGCCGACGTGAGGGTGCAGGGCGAGTGGCGCCCGTCGCCGGGGACGCGGCTCGAGCTGCGGGGCGCGCTCGACGGCGTGCGCCGCGGGGCCGCCGGACTGTCGGGCGGCGTGGCCCTCCAGCGCGCCACCGAGGACCGGCGGGCCTCGCTGGAGCTCCGGCGCGCCTCGCGCCTCGACTCCTTCCGCGCCTACGCCGGCGAGGGCGCCGGCGACGCGCGCGTGGGGGCGGCGAGCGACAACCTCGTGGAGCTTCGCCTGGCAGGCGGCAGCGCCACGCGGGTCGAGCTCACCGCGCGCGCGGGATCCATCTCCGCCGAGCGGATCTCGCCGGTCTTCGCGGCGGGCCTGGGCGCCCGCGTCGATCGGGCGCTCACGCGAGCCCGCGGGTTCGCGATCGCGGCGGGCGTCTCCGCGGACGCCCTCCACCACGCCCGCGATCTCTCCGCGACGAGCGACCCGCTGGACGCCGCTCCGGGCGTGTTCTCGCCGCCGCTCTTCGTCTCGGCCTCGCCACGCCTGTCCGTGACCCGCGAGGCGGGCGCGCGCGGCTGGCTCTCGCTCGACGCCGGGCCCGCGCTGCAGGTCGTGGGCGGCGCGGGAGGTGGAGTCCGCGCCGGCGGCGACGCCCGGCTCGCGTTCGCGCAGCGCGTCGGCCAGCGGCTCCGGGTCGGCGGCGAGGCGCGCGCGGAGCGGGTGGCGGACGTGTACACGCGGCTCGAGGCGGCGCTCACCGCGTCGCTGCTCTTCCCCTGAGCGGCCGGCCATGACTCCGGCGCGCGAGGCGATCACGGCGAGCGGGGGCGCGGCGGCGCGAACCCTGCCCATGCCCGGCCACGCCCTCGTCTCGGTGCTCCGCCCCGGCCGGACGCTGCTCGTGCGGGCGGAGGCGGCCGGGACGCTCGCCGTGCTCCGCCGGGCGGGCGTCGGACGAGGAGAGCTCGAGCGCCGGGCGCGCGCCTGCGCCGGCGCCTCGGCGGCCGTGCTGGAGCACGAGGGCGCCGCACACCTCCTCCGCCCGTTCGTGCCGGGCCGGACGCTCACCGAGGTGCTCGCCGCCCCGCCGCCGGTCGCCGCGGCTCTCGACCTCGCCGGCGCGCTCGCCCGCGCCGTCCTCGTTCTGCACGGGCGCGGCCGCGTGCACGGTCGGTTGCACCCGGGCAACGTCGTCGTCGCGGCGGACGGGTCCGTGACGCTCGTCGACGCCGAGCTGCCGTTCCACCCCGATCCCGCCGATCCCGCCGCCGCCTCCGCCCTCGGCTTCGCAGCCCCCGAGCTCCTCCGCGGCGGCGCGCCGTCCCGCGGCGGAGACGCGTTCGCGCTCGCCGCGATGATCTACGCGCTGCTCACCCGTCGTCCGCCCTTCCCGGCCGAGACGCCGCTCGAGGCCATCCGCCGCGTGCTCCACGAGGAGCCGGTCCCGCTCGCCGTGCTTCGCCCCGATCTTCCCGCCGGGCTCGCCGCGGCGGTCACCCGCGGGCTCTCCCGGCGCGCGTGGAGACGGACGACCGCGGCGCAGCTCGCCGAGGAGCTCCGCGTCGTGCTGGGCAGCGCGAGGCTCGGGGAGCCGACCGCGAGCGCGGCCTCGCTCCCGGCGGCGGCTGCGGCCGCGCAGACGACGGGGCTGCACACCTCGACCTCGACCTCGACCGCGACCGCGACCGCGACCGCGACTGCGACCCGGACCCCGACCCCGACCCTGACCCCGACCCCGACCCTGACCCCGACCCCGACCCTGACCCCGACCCCGACCCTGACCGCGACCGCGACCCCGACCCCATCTCCGACCCCCGCCCATCGCCCCTTCCCGCCCGCCATCCTCGTCGCGCTCACCCGGGCGCCGGGCCTCGCTCGCGCTTTCGTCGCCTCTCCACGGCGCCTCACGCTCCTCGCCCTCCCCGCCCTCGCGCTCGCGGCGCTGTACCTGCCCCGGAGCGAGGCGGCGCTCGCAGGCGACGTCGCATCGCTCCTGAGGAGCGGCCGGCTCGCGGACGCGCGCGCCCGGGTCGACCAGGCCGCGAGGAGCCGGCCGGGCGATCCGCTCGTCGAGAAGCTCCGCGGCGACGTCGCGTGCGCCCGCGGCGCGAGCGGTGAGTGCCTGCGGCGCTACCGCGTCGCGCTCGCCGCCCGCCCGGCGCTGCGCGAGGACGCGGCGCTCCGCGAGAACGCCCGGAAGCTCCTCGCCGGCGCCCAGAGCTGCGGCTCGCGCCGCGCGGCGGCGGAGCTCCTCGGCGAGCTGCGCGACCCGGCGGCGCTCCCCGCGCTCGAGTCGGCGCGGCGCGCCGGCGGGCTCTTCTCCTGGTTCTGCACGGGCGACGCGATCGATCGCGCCATCCTGGCGACGCGACAGACGGAGCGGACCGCCGCGGACTGAGCACGGCTAGGCATATCCGTGCACGAGCCGCTGCTCCTCGCGGTACGGGTAGATGTCCACGATCTCCCCCTCCCGGATCCGCTCCTGGATGCCGCGCCAGTAGCGCCCGGTGAGCAGGTCCCCGTGCGCGTGGAGGAAGACCTCGCGCAGCCGCCCGGTCAGGCCGAGGAAGGGGAGCAGCTCCTCGGGGAAGATGTCGTTCTCCCCCACGTAGAACCAGGGCTCCCCGCTCGTCTCCTCGTCGTCGCCCGAGGCGGTGGGCAGGTCGCGGAACACGCAGTCCGTGACCCGCGTGAGCTCGTCGTAGTCGTAGAAGATCACGCGCCCGTGCCGCGTCACGCCGAAGTTCTTGAGGAGCAGGTCGCCCGGGAAGGTGTTCGTCGCGGAGAGATCCTTGAGCGCGCGGCCGAAGTCGAGCACCGCCTGCCGCGCGGTCCACTCGTCCGCCTCGCGGATGAACAGGTTGAGCGGCGTCACGCGCCGCTCCACGTAGAGGTGCCGCACGGCGACCTCGCGCGGCCCGATCTCCACGCTCCCGGCGCACTCCTCCCGGAGCTCGCGCAGCACCTCGGGCGAGAAGCGGTCCGCCGGGAACGCGAGGTGCTCGTACTCCTGCGCGTCCACCAGCCGGCCGGCGCGGTCGTGGCGGAAGACGTGCCGGTACTTGTCCATGACCTCGCGGCGCGTCGTCTGCTTGGGCGGCTTGAACTCGTCCTTGATGACCTTGAAGACGACGTCGAGCCCCGGGATCGTGAACACGCTCATCACGAGCCCCTTGTCGCCGCGCGCCGGCACGAACGACTCGCCGGTGGCGGCGATGTGGCGCGCGATCTCCCGGTACAGCTCGGTCTTGCCGTGCTTGTTGAAGCCGAGCGCGATGTAGAGCTCCGACACCCGCTTCTGCGGGATGAGCGTGGAGAGGAACGCCACCAGCTCGCGCGGTCGCTCCACCTCCACGTGGAAGTACGAGCGCGTGAAGCTGAACACGATCGAGACGTCCTCGGCGGTGAGGAGGATGGCGTCGAGGACCACGCCGCCCGCGCCATGGACCAGGGCCAGGACGAGCGGGGTCGTGAACCGCCCGCGCCGGAGCCGCCCGACGAGGTAGGCGCCCTTCCCGCGGTAGAAGACCGACGTCACCAGCTCGACCGTCTCGATCGGCTGGCCGTCGTCGAGCTCGCGCAGGTGCGCGTCGAGCTCGACCGCCGCGATGCGCACGTCGCGCTCGAGGTCCTCGTAGGGGACCGCGAAGGCGTAGGCGCGGAGGACGGTGCGGAGGAGCGCCTCGGTCGTGACCTCGCGCCGGAAGCTCCGATGAACGGGCACGCCGCCCTCGCGGACCGCCGGACCGTCGGCCGCCAGGAACTCGATGGCGGGATCCACGCCCACCGTGACGAACACACGCCGGGTGACGGAGTTGAAGAACGACTGCGCGATCTCCCGGTCCGGCCGCGCCGCCACCCGCGCCTCGTAGAGCTCCTTCATGCTCCGCCAGAGGGGGTGATCGTGCGCCGCCGCGCCGAGCTCGGCGCGCACCGTGCCGACGCAGGCGTTCACGAGCCGATCGCGGAGATCCAGCCGCTCACGCGCGTCGGCCTGGCCGCCGGCCCAGTCCTTCGCCTCGAACCGGCCGCGCGCCCGGGCGGTGATGCGCACCCGCTCGTCCTGATATGCCTCGAAGCTCGCCGCGATGGCGGCGGCGCCGGCTGCGGCGAGGGCGCCCGTGGTGGCGAGTTCGTCCGGCTGCGCCATATCCCTGGACGGTAACCGGGGCGTCGCCCCCCGGCGCGGCGCCCTCTGGGGTTCCGCCCGGCTCCGCGACCCGCCGACGAGGCGAGCCGCCTGCGACGACGCGCCAGCCGTCGCCGGGGCGTGCGGCAACCCTCCGTGGACGTTCAGAGCGGCGGCCGCGTACCCTCGCCGTAGCCGGTGAGCTCGACGTACCCCTCGCCCGCCGCGCGCCCGTCCGCGCCCGTGAGCCGGACCGGCCCCTCCCAGTACGAGATGCCGCCGGCCAGCGCGGAGCGGTTCTCCGCCCCGGCGACCTCCGGCGCCGCGACGAGCCGGAGCCCCTCGCGCGGCACCTCGATCCGCCAGCCGGCCGGGTACGTCACTCCGCGCGGGCTCCGCCAGGTCGAGAGCGCGGTGACGCTCCACTCCTCCGGCGCGAGCACGCGCGACGCGCCGCCGGGCGCGACGAGCGTCCCGTTCCGCCAGTCCACGCTCCCGTCCGCGCGCCTGAGGACGTACAGCATGAGGTCGCGCCCGTCCGCGAGCCGGAGGCTGAACCAGTCCCAGCCGACCTGCGCGGGGGCGAGCTGCGACGAGCCGACCTCCTGATCCATCCAGCTCTCGCCGCGCACGCGCAGCGTCTCCGCGCCCACCGTCACCGTCCCCTCGGTCGCGAGCCGCGTGTACGAGGCGTAGAGGCTCGCGTAGCCCTCCTGCGCCGCCTTGCGGCTGTAGCCGTTCGGCCCCTGCAGGACGAGGGGCTTCGACGGGCGGGCGACGAGGTCCAAGGCGATGCCGCGCGCGTCGTCGCGCATGGCGAGGTGGAACGCGCCGTCCTCGAGCCGCAGCGTCCAGCGCCCCGGAGTGCCCGCGGGCGCGCGCGCCCAGGCCAGGACGGGATCGGACGGCGCGCCGAAGCCGCCGAGGAGCGGCGCGGCGCGCCAGAGCACCTCCGAGAAGACGTGCTTCCCGGAGCGCAGGTCGGTCACCGCCGCGTGGCCCATCACCGCCTGGCTCGCCGCCCAGGCGGAGTCGAGCGCGGGCGGGTCCGGGGAGAGCCCGGCTCGGAAGAAGGTGAGCTGGTAGCCGAGCCGGCGCGCCGGAGCGTCCACGACGGCGAGCGTCCCCGTGAAGTACCACCACTCGTTCCGGTGGTCCGGGTGCGCGTGGTGATCGCGGGGCAGCTCCCAGCGATGCGCGGGATCCGCCGGACGCCACCCCGGCGCGCCGGCCAGCGCGACGGCGAGGAGCGCGGCGAGGGGGCTAGAGCGCATCGCGAGAGAGCTCCGCCGCCGGGGTGCGGCTCGCCGTGAGCGCCGGGTAGAGGCTCGCCGCGGCGGCGGCGGCGAGGATCGCGAGGGCCTGCCCTGCGAGCGCGGCCCAGGGAGGGTGGAGGGCGATGCTCCACCCGAAGAACGCAGGGTTCACCACCTCGACGAGCACGAGCGCGAGCGCGGCGCCGCCGGCCGCGCCGAGCGCGAGGCCGACGACGCCGATGCCGAGGCCGCGTCCGAGGAACACCGTGAAGAGCTGCGGACGCGTGGCGCCGAGGGCGCGGTACAGGGCGAGCTCGCCGCGCCGCTCGCGGGCGAGAACCAGGAGCGAGAGCGTCACCCCGGCGGCCGCGATGACGAGCCCCATCACCTGGAGGAGCCGGGTCACGGCGAACGTCTGCTCGAAGAGCGCGAGCACCTCCGCGCGGAGCGTCCGGTTGGAGCGGATCTGGAGCGCGTGGTCCCGCAGCGCCGCGCGGAGCCGGAGGACGGTCGCCTCGGCATCCGCGCCGGGAGCGAGGTACAGCGCGGCGTTCGACGGGGCGCCGGGCCCGAACAGGCGCGCGAAGGTGGAGAGGTCCACGAGCGCGGCGCCCCCCTCGGTGCCGTAGTCGCGGTACACCCCCGCGACGGGCAGCGCGATCTCGCCCTCGGGGCCGCGCACCGCGAGCCGCGACCCGGGCGCGAGGCCGGCCTTCCGCGCGAGCGGCTCGGAGACGAGCGCGGCGCCCCTCCGCAGCGCCGCCATCACCGCGGCGGGGTCTCCCGCGAGGAGCGCGAAGCGCCGCTCGCCGCCGGGCAGCGCGCCGTCGATCCCGGAGAGCGAGATGCGCCTGCCGGCCGCCTGGACCTGCACCTGGCGGAGGAGATCGACCGCGACGAGCCCCGGCGCCTGCCGGAGCCGCGCGACCACCTCCGGCGCGAGCGTCGCGTCGCTGCGCGCGCGCCGCCACGACGGCGTCGTGACGAACACGTCCGCCCGGAGGGTCGCGTCGAGCCAGCGCTCCACGGAGCCGCGGAAGCTGCCGACCATGACGGTGACCCCGGCGAGCATCGCCACCGCGACCGCGAGCGCCCCCGCCGCGACGGCCGAGGAGCCGAGCCTCGCCCCGAGCGTGCGCGCGCCGTACGCGACCCCGAGCCGCTGGGGCCGCCCGGCGCGGCCGAGGAGCCGGATGGCGGCCGGCGCGGCGAGCGGGACGGCGACGAGGACCCCGAGCGCGAGCACGAACGCGGAGGGCGGCCAGCGGCCCCGGAGCGCGAGGTGCGCCGCCGCGCCCGCGGCGAGCGCGGCGAGCCCGGCGGCGAGCGTGCGGCCGGAGCGGGCGCGCACCCGCTCCTCGAGCGTGATCGAGGCGAGGAGCGCGCGCGGATCCTCCCGGCTCGCGTCGAGCGCCGGCCCGAGCGCACCCGCCACCGCGCCCGCGACGCCGGTCGCGACCGCGAGCAGGACGAGGCCGGGGCCGACGGTCACGGCCTCGATCCCCTCGAGCAGGTACAGGCTGCGGATGGTGCCGCTCACGGCCGCCACGTTCGCGCGCGCTGCGAGCCAGCCGAGCGGGATGCCCGCCGCGGTGCCCGCGACGCCGAGGAGCGCCGCCTCGGCGAGCACGAGCCGGAGGACCTGCGCGCGGGTCGCGCCCACGGCGCGCAGGACGCCGAGCTCCTCGCGCCGGCGCGCGAGCGAGGCCCGCACCGAGGCGTAGACGAGGAAGCCGCCCACGAGGAGCGAGACGAGCGAGAGGGCCGTGAGGTTCAGGCGGAACGCGGCGAGGAGCCCCTCGGCCTCCGCGGTGCGCTGCTCGGGCGTGAGCACCCGGGCGCGCCCGCCGAGGCGGGCCTCGAGCCTCGCGCGGAGCGCCTCCGGCGCGACCCCCTCCGCGGCGCGCACGTCGAGCTGGTGGATCCTCCCGCGCTCGCCGAGGAGCGCCTGGGCCTGGGCGAGGTCCATCACCGCGAGCCGCCGGCTGGCGAGCGGCGCGATGCGCTGCAGGTCCACCAGGGCGCCGACGACGAGCGTCGCGCGCCTCGAGCCGAGCGACACCGGGATCCGGTCGCCCACGCGCCAGCCCAGCTCCGCGGCGAGGGCGGGCGTGACGGCCACCCAACCCCTCCGCGTGAGCGCCTCGCCGAGCTCCCCCTCGGGGAGCCGCCACGGGGCCCGCACTGCGGCCTGGAGGAGATCCGCGCCGACGAGCTCGAGGCTCGCGTCCGCGCGGCCGTCCACCGCCGCCTCCGCGCGCCAGAGCGGGATGGCGGCTGCGACGCCCGGGACGGCGAGCACCTCGTCGAGGAGCCGCTCGTCGAGGAACCCCGCCCAGCCCAGCACGGAGAGGTCCGCCTCCCCGGAGACCGCGCGCACGGACCCGGCGAACGCCCCGAGGGCGCTCCGGTTGAGGAGCTGGATGGAGAGCACCGAGCCGACGCCCAGGGCCACCCCGGCGACGGCGAGGAGGAACAGCGCGCGCGCGGCGCGCAGCTCCTTCCCGACGGCGCGCACGAGGTAGCGCCTCATGGCTCAGGGCTCCCTGAGGCCGGAGTGGAGGGTCCAGGTCTCGTCGGCGCGGGCGGCGAGCTCGCGGCTGTGCGTCGCGAAGAGCACGGCGCTCCCCTCGCCGCGGGCGAGCCCGAGCAGGAGCTCCATGACGCGCTCGCCGCTCTCCTCGTCGAGGTTCCCCGTGGGCTCGTCCGCGAGGAGGAGGCGCGGCCGCCGGAGCAGCGCCCGGCAGAGCGCGACGCGCTGCATCTCCCCGCCGGAGAGCTTCTGGACCGCGTCCCCGGCGCGGGCCTCGAGGCCCACGCGCGCGAGCAGGCCGCGGGCACGGGCCGCGGCCTCGCGGAGCGGATCCCCCGCGACGAGCGCGGGCACGAGCACGTTCTCCTCCACCGAGAGGTGGGGCAAGAGGTGGAAGAACTGGAACACGAGCCCGACGTGGTCGCGCCGGAGCCGAGTCCGCTCGCGATCGGACAGCGCAGCGAGCGGCCGGCCGAGCAGGACGACCTCGCCCGAGGTGGGAGCGTCGATGCCGGCGGCGAGGTGGAGCAGCGTGGACTTCCCGGAGCCGCTCCGGCCGGTGACCGCCACGATCCGGCCGGCGGGCACCTCCCCGGACACGCCCCGCAGGGCGCGGAGCACCGCCCCGCCCGCGGTGCGGTACTCCCGGGCCACTTCACGAAACGTGACGATCGGCTCCATCCCACCCTCACCCATGCCGCCGCGCCCCGAGCCGCGCGAGCCTTTCCGCCGCGGGCCGGCGGCGGGTCACCCGGCGCGGCGGACCTGCTCGCGGGCGAGCAGCGCGCCCACCACCTCGCGGAGGACCGCGGGCGCGAACGGCTTCTCGACTCGCGGCAGCCCGCTCGCCTCGAGGAAGCGCCGGGCCCGGTCCGTGAACGCGCCCCCTGTGATGAACACCATCCGAGTGGCCGCGTCGGGCGCCGCGCGCGCCAGCGCCTCGTGGAGATCCATGCCGGTGAGGTCCGGCATCATCAGATCGCACAGGACCACGTCGAAGCGCTCGCCGCCCGCGAGGCGCGCGAGGGCGGCGCGTGCGTCGGTCATGCAGTCCACGTCGTGACCGGCGAGGACCCGCCGGACTGTGCTCCCGATGAGCGGCTCGTCGTCCACGACGAGGATGCGCGCGCGCTCGGCGTGCCCGGCGGACGGGGAGGACGGCTCGGGGGGGCGGGCCTCCGATGCCCCCGGGAGGACGACCCGGAACAGGGCCCCCCTGCCCGGCTCGCTCTCGAGCTCGATCCTCCCGCCGAGCCCGGTCACGATCCCGTGGCAGACGGAGAGGCCGAGCCCGGTGCCCTGGCCCGGCGGCTTCGTCGTGAAGAACGGCTCGAACACCCGTCGCCCCAGCTCCGCCGGGATGCCGGCGCCGGTGTCCGAGACCTCCAGGACGGCCTCCCCGCCGGGACCGGCGCGGCAGGTCACGCGGATCTCGTTCGCGGCGGCGTCGCCCTCCGGGATCGCGTGCGCGGCGTTGACGAGCAGATTCAGCACCACCTGACCCACCTGGAACTCGGACGCGAGGACCGGCGGCACCGGATCGAGCCGCAGCACGAGGCGCGCGCGGTGGCGGATCTCGTGCTCGGCGAGCTTCGCGGCCCCCGCGATCTCGTCGCGCACGTCGATCGGCCGGCGGCCGTCCCGCCGCGAGCGGGAGACGATCCCGAGATCGCGGATGATGCGCGCGATGCGTCGCGTCCCCTCCGCGGCGTCGTCGAGCGCCTGGAGCGCCTCGGACACCTCCGGCTCGCCCGCGCGCGCCCCGAGGGCCTCGCGCGCGCAGCCGAGGTTCGCAGAGACGAAGGTGAGCGGGTTGTTGATCTCGTGCGCCATCCCCGCGGCGAGCGTCCCCACCGCCGCGAGCCGCTCGGCCGCCTCGGCGCGGCGCCGGTCCGTGAGGTCGCGGGCGGTGTAGATGGCGTACTCCGCGCCGTCGAAGGCGAGGTGCGAGAGGCCCACCTCCGCGTCGGCGCGGCCCTCCGGCCGGCGGACCGTCCCGTCGAGCACCGCCGCGCCGTGCGTCCGGATCTCCTCCCAGCGCGCCGGCCAGCCCGCCTCGGCGAAGCCGCCGTCCACGTCCCACACCGCACGGCCTACGAGCTCCGCGGCCCCGCGCCCGAAGAGCCGCTGCGCCGCGTCGTTCGCGTAGGTGATGCGGCCCCCCGGATCGAGGATGAGAACGGGGGCGTAGCCGCGCTCGAGCGCCGTCTGCGCGAGGCGCAAGGCACGCTCGGCGCGGCGGAGGTCCGTCACGTCGAGCGCCACCCCGCCGAGCAGCGGAGCCTCCTCGCCGCGAGGCATGCGGAACTTGAGCGCCACGAAGGAGCGACCGGACAGCTCCATCTCCTCGCGCCCGATCTCCCCGTTCTCGAGGACGGCCCGGTCCACGGCCGCCACCCGCTGCGCGACGGTCGGTGAAAACATCTCCGCGGCCGACCTGCCCTGGAGCTCGTCCAGTCCGAGGCCGTGCGCCCGGGCGAAGCTCGGGTTCCCGGTCACGACCCGGCCCTGGGCATCCTTGATGAAGATGACGGCCGGGGTGTGGCGCAGGAACGCGTCGAAGCGGGCCTCGCTCTCCGCGAGCGCGGAGAGCGTGCGCTCTCGCTCCGCGAGCGCTGCGCCGAGCACGAGGGCGGTCGCCACCGCGATGAACACGAGCAGCTGCACCTGCACGTCCGCCGCCGTGATCGTGGTGCTCGGATCGAGGAAGCGCGTCCGGGAGGTGAGCCCGGCGCCGACGAGCGACACGATCGCCGCGCCGGCCGACGCGCCTCGCACGCCGAAGCGCGAGCCCGCCCAGACGAGCGGCGGCAGGAGGAGGTAGCTCCGCTCGAGCCGCGTGCCGCCCGCGAAGACGAGCACCGCCGACCCGCCCAGCGCTGCGGCCACGACGGCGGCCTCGACCGCGCGCGAGAGGGCGAGCGGGCGCAGCCGCCGCCGGCCGGGCATCCAGGACACGACGAGCGGCGCGAACACCAGGATCCCGAGCGCGTCGCCCGTCCACCAGGCCCGCCACACGTGGAGGAACTGCACCGTCCCCGACCAGCCGTAGTGCGCCATGGCGCTCGCCGCGCCCAGCGCGGACGGCGCGAGCGGCGCAGCGAGCGCCCCGAGCAGCACGAGGGCGGCGACGCCGCGCACGCTGGCCGTCGGCCGCCGCGGTCCGGCGAGCCTCGACACGAGCGCCGCCGCGAGGGCGGCGTCGAGGAGGTCCACCACGACGTTGACGGTGACGAGGGCGGCGCTGCGGCCGGTCGCGCCGCTCGCGACGATCTCGGCCGCGATCGCGGCGCCGGCGAGCGCGAGCCGCTCGCGACCGCGACCGCCCAGGAGGAGGGCACCCGCGAGCAGCCCGACCGGCGGCCAGTAGGTCGCGAACGCGCCCGGGTAGGCCGAGAAGGCGTCCCCCGCTCTGCAGAGGAGGAGGTACGCGACGAAGAAGGCGACGGCGCGGCCGAGGACGACGCCGTTCTGGGAAGGCGGCGGGTCCCCTCCGACGCCCGGGTGAACGGGGCGCGTCATCGGGCGACTTACGCTATCAGGAAAGTGCGCTCCGTGACACGGGCGCCTCCCGCCCGCGTCCCGGTCACGGCTCGGAGCGCGAGGGCGCGGGAGCGCGGCGGGAGTCCGCGACGACCTGCCGGTGGGCGAGCGCCGCCGAGAGCGCGCTGAGGCTCGCGAGCGCGAGCACCACCTCGCTCACGGAGTGAAGCGCGTCCGAGCCCGCGACCCGCGCGCCGGTCGCCGCCGCGTCGTAGAAGAGCCAGCACAGGTTGGAGGCGGCGAGCAGCCCCCAGGGCCACTGCAGCGCGCCGCCGCGGAACTGCCGCGCGATCCGGAACAGCGGCGCGACCAGCACGAAGCAGATGACGTCGCCCGCGACCGAGACCGCGTCGAAGAACGCCTGCGAGGCGCCGCCCGCGACGAGCGCGTCGGCGGCGTCGCGCAGGAGGGTGGGGATCCCCAGCCCGAGCCCCACGACGAAGACCGCGGCGCCGTCGAGCGCGCCCTGCACCCGCGAGCCGGTGAGCGCGAGCCCCGCGCGGAAGAAGGCGGCGACGAAGAGGAGCGCGCTGCCGACGGCGGCGACGTTCACCGCGAGGATGTACCCGACCTGAAGCCAGGTCGGCTCGGGGCCCACGAGCCAGTCGCCGTGCGGGCCCGTGGTGAGCTTGTTCACCACCGGCAGGAGGAACGACACGGCCGACAAGAGCCAGGCGCGGAACATGAAGTCACGCCGCTCGAACGCCGCGGCGGCGGCCAGGCACCCGACGGTCGCGAGCGACTGGGTGACGAGCTGGGTCGCGAACCAGAGCTCGGGTTCCCGGCCGGTCGTCAGCGCGAGCGCGGCGACCGCGAGGGCGCCCGCGACGGGGATCGCGGCGAGCCATCCGTAGCGCATGCTCACCGGAGCGCCTCCTCGAGCTCGGCGAGGACGTGCTCCGCTGGCCCCTGCCCGAGCAGCGTTCGCAGCATGGGGCGGAGCGACTCGAGGAGCCGCGGCACGTCCTCGGGGCCGATCTCGTCCGGTCTCAGGCCGAGCACGCGATCGGAGAACGTACGCACCACGGCGCGGGCCGTGTCTGGCCCGATCCACCTCGCGAGCGCCGTCGCGATGACGTCTCCCCTAGACTTGCCCCCCGGCACGGCGCGCAGCCTAGACCCGCGCGGCGCGCCAGGCAAAGGCCGTGAAGTGTGACGGTTTCGTGACGGCGCGTTCCTCGCCTGCGCGGACGCGCTCACCGGGCCACGCTCCAGGCCATGTTCTCGCGGTAGCGACGGTCGAACGCCTTCCGCTCCGCCGAGTAGTTGCAGCCGCCGCCCTCGCCGTCCGCGGACAGGGCGACGACCCCGAGGTCCACCTCGGGGGGAAACGCCTCGAGCGCGCGCTCCACCGCCTCCTGCGCGGGCGCCCCGCGCGCGAGATCGTCGTAGACGGTCTTCGCGACGAGCCGCTTCACGATGTCCTCGCCGTTGCCCGTGCACGCGACGGCGCCGTGTGGGCCGGCGTAGATGCCGGCCGCGTAGATGGGGACGTCACCGACCCGCCCGTCGAAGGTGATCGTCGTGCCCCCGGTGCTGATCGCGGCGGCGAAGCGGCCCTCCGCGTCGCGCACCACCGCGCCGACGGTGTCGGGCGTCCCGAGCGCCTCCTTCAGCGCCGCCGGGATCGGCCCCGGGAAGTTCCACGCCTTGCGCCAGTCGTAACGGCGCCAGGCCGGGACCGTCCCCTGCTCCTTGCCCGACAGGATCCGGCGGACCCGCTCGTAGCGGGCGCGGCTCTCCGGGCAGACGGGGTCGTGATCCCGGAAACCCATGGCGCGGGCGAACCGCGTCGCGCCGTCGCCCACGATGAGGAGGTGCGGCGTCTCGAGCACCTTGCGCGCGACGAGCACCGGGTTCTTCACCCGCTCGATGGCCGCCACCGCCCCGAACCCACCCGTCGCCCCGTCCATCACCGCCGCGTCCATCTGCACGGTCTTCCCGTCCATCCTGAGGTTCGCGCCGGTGCCCGCGTTGAACCGGCAGTCGTCCTCGAGCCGCACCACCGCCGCGATCGCCGCGTCGAGCGCGGAGCCGCCCTCGCGCAGCACCTCGAGGCCGCGCTGCGCGGACGCTCCCGTCGCGTCCATCCGGACGCGCGCGCTCCCCGCGCCGCCGTGGACCACGACGGCGGGCGGTGCGCGCGTCGCCGGAGAAGCCGGTGGCGCGGGCGGGGGAGGCTCGATCGGCGCGGCCGGCACGGGGCCGGACGCGAGGAGCACGGCGGTCAGCGCGACGAGCGTCGTCATGCCCGCGCATCGTCTCCCCGAAGACGCCGGGAATCAACGGTGGGTTGGTCCCGGGCGAGCGGGCCTCAGCGATCGAGCGCCACGCCGGCGCGGTCGACCGCCTCGCCCGTCGCGGCCACCCAGGCGATCGCCGGCGCGCAGAAGAGCACGCCCACCACGATCGCAGCGAAGAAGTTCCGGCCCTCGACGAGCGAGTCGCCCTGCGAGGCGAGCGCCGTCGCGGCGACCACGAGCCCGAGGACACCCGCCGCCGCCCACCGGCGCCAGGCCTCGAACGCGGACGCGAGCGTGGCCGCGAGGCCGAGCAGCACGTAGAGCGCGGCGAGACCGCGGTCCTCGAACACCAGCTCCTTCCCGACCCACCCGAGCACGGCGGTGGCGAGGAGCCCGGCGCCGACGCGCCGCGCGAGGCTCTCGCCGCGGAGCACGAGCCAGAGGACGCCGAACACCGCGAAGAAGAGCCCGAGCTTGAAGAGGCCGAACCGCGCCACGCCGAGGCCGCGCCAGATCGAGTCCTCGGACAGCTCCAGCGCCCGGGTGAGCACGCCGCCCGCGATCGCCTGGAGGAGCGCGAGGGCGAGCGCACCGGTGATGCTCGCCGCCACGTACAGCGCGACCGTCCGCTCCGTCTTCGTCATGCGCCTCGAGCCTCCTCACGCCGGCGAGGAGCCGCCGGGCGGCGGATTCTACACGGGGGCGCCGCGCGAGCGCGACGCTCGCCGTGGTGGGGCGGACGGAGGCGATGTGGTCGCCCAGGCGCCGGCGCGAGCGGCCTCGCCGCGGGATCAGCGGAGCGCGGGCGGCGCCTCGGTCCGGCGCGGGGCGTACCCGGCGCGGACGAGGAGCGTCCGCTCGTCGAACCAGAGCCGCCGCGCGAGCCGGGCGGTCCGCTCCCGGTCGAGCGTGATCCCGCGCGTGCCCGCCCACTCCCAGAAGCGGTTCTGCGGCTCCCAGAGGTCGAGCCAGAGCCCGACGCGCCGCGCGAGCTCGAGGATCGCGATGAGCTCGTCTGCGCGCGCCGGACCGCCGCGCCCCGCGACGAGCGCCTCGAGGCGCGTCCGCACGAGCTCCTCGACCTCGCGGCGAACCCTCACGACGTCGAAGTGCGCGCCCAGCGCGCTGGCGAGCTGGACGGTCGCGAGGAGCTCGGCGATCCCCTCCTCGATGCTCACCGCGCCCGCCCGCGCGCGGGCCGTGACGTCGAGGATGCGGCGGGTGAGCGTCACGTCCGCGGCGACCCTGAGCGGCGTCGGCACCGGCGAGTCGATCTCCCGCAGGAACTCCATGAGCCGCCGGTTGTCCTCGAACACCCGCAGGTAGTCGTCCTCGTACCGGCGCATCGTCCCCTCGAGCAGCACGCCCGCCACGCGGCGGCGCTCGTCGAGGAACAGGTCGCGCAGGGCGTAGTCGCGCCCCGGGAACGCGCGATCCACCTCGCGCAGGAGCCGGGCGAAGGAGATGCGCTCGAGCTGCGCGAAGAGGATCCGCTCGACCTCCGCCTGCGCCTCGGCGCCCGGGTACGGCACGAGCCCGCAGCGGAAGTCCGCCGCGCCGAAGTGGACGACGCAGTACAGCGCGTCGACGGTCTCTCGCGTGATGACGCTCTCGAGGTGCATCCGCCCGACGGCGAGCGTCGCGGGCCCGGACTGCGCCCGGCGCGCGGACTCGAGCCGGTAGCGGAAGCAGAACAGCTGACCGTCCGGAGGCATCTCGCGCACCGTGCTCGCGATGGCGAGGTGCGCGCCGACGCCCTCGAGCGACGCGACGCTGGGGCGGACGAGGCTCTCGTAGACCCGCCGCCCGTCGCCGAGGGCGGGGACGTTGGACGGGGCGCGCGCGAGCGCCTCGACGAACGCGGGCTCGAGGTCCACGCCGGACGCGTCGCGGACCAGCTGGATCGCGCGCGCCGCGTACTTCATCACCTGGACCGTCTCGATCCCGGAGAGCTCCGCGAAGAACCAGCCGCAGCTCGTGAACATGAGGAGCGCCTGCCGCTGCATCTCCAGGAGGCGGAGCGCCTTCACCGTCTCGTCGGCCCCGAGCGGCCGCCCGGCCTCGCGGCGCAGGAACTCGTCCGCCTCGCGCCGATCCGGATCGAGCACTACCTCGACGTACCGGTCGCGCGCGCCCCAGGGATCGGTGAGCAGGCCCGTGGCCTCGCGCTCGAACACGTCGCCGAGCGCTGCGCGCAGCGTCTCGAGCGCGGCGAGCAGCGGCGCGCGCCACGCCTGAGTCCAGCCCGGCTCGGCCCCCGCGTTGCAACCGCAGTCGGAGCGCCACCGCTCGATCCCGTGCGCGCAGCTCCAGGACGAGCCCTCCGCGATCTCCGCCTCCCACTCCGGCTCCATGCGGTCGAGCGCCTGCCCGAGGTTCACGAGCTCGAGGTCGTCGCGCCGGCCGAGGAGGCGCAGCGCCGCCGCCAGGACCTCGTCCCCGCCCTTCTTGTGGTGGCCGAGCGTCTCGCCGTCGAAGGCGATGGTGAGGATCTCGTCGTGCCCGCGGCCGGGATCGAAGCCGCCCTCGAGGCGGCGGATGAGGGCGTCGGGGGACGAGAGCGCGTCGCCGAAGGCGAGGTCGCGGGCGATGTGCCCGTCGTAGAAGAACACGGCGAGCTCGCGCTGCCCCGCGCGCACGCGATAGGGCCGGGTGGGATCGAAGCGCGCGTCCGTCGCGTCCAGCCACTCGCCGCCCGGCGGACGCACGCGCCGCGCCTGGTAGGGCGAGAGCACGGTGTAGCGGATCCCCTCCTCCGCGAGCGCCTCGAGCGTGGGCGTGTCCGCGGCGGTCTCGGGCAGCCAGAAGCCCTCGGGCGCCCGCCCGAAGCGGCGGCGGAAGTCGGCGATGCCCCAGCGGATCTGCGTGCGCCGGTCGCGCGGCGACGCGAGCGGGAGGATCGCGTGGTTGTAGCCCTGCGCGAGCGCGTTCCCGTGCGCGCGCCGATCGACGCTCTTCTGATCCGCCTCGACGACCCGCGCGTGAACGTCCGGCCGCTCGCGCTCGAGCCACGCGAGCAGGGTCGGCCCGAAGTTGAACGACAGGTGGACGTAGTTGTTGACGATGTCGACGATGCGGTCTTCCGCGCTCTTGAGGCGCGCCGCGCCGTTCGGCGCGTAGCACTCGACGGCGATCCGCTCGTTCCAGTCGTGGAACGGCTCGGCGGAGTCCTGGACCTCGATGGCCTCGATCCAGGGGTTCTCGCGCGGCGGCTGGTAGAAGTGGCCGTGCAGGCAGAGGAAGCGGCGCGTCACCGCTGCATGTTAGGCGCGCCGGGACCCCGGGCCCCGCCCCCCGGTGGGCCGCGGGCGGGCGGCCGCCGACATGGGCCCGCCCGGGCGGGGGCTTTCGGTTATGTTGCCGCGCCATGAAGGTGGCCCTCACCATCGCCGGCTCCGACTCCGGAGGCGGCGCCGGCGTCCAGGCGGACCTCCGCACGTTCGCAGCCCACCGCCTCCACGGCACCTCGGCGCTCACCGCCGTCACCGCGCAGAACTCGATCGGCGTCACGGCCTGGGTGGCGCTCGAGCCCGCCATGGTGGTGGCGCAGATCGAGGCGGTCGCGACCGACATGCCGGTCGCCGCGACGAAGACCGGCATGCTCGCGAACGCGGGGATCATCGCGGCCGTCGCCGAGGCGGCGGCGCGGCTGCCGCTGGGACCGCTCGTGGTGGATCCGGTGATGGTCGCGAAGAGCGGCGACGCGCTGCTCGACGCGGCGGCCGAGCGCGCCTACGTCGAGCGCCTGTTCCCGCGCGCGACGCTCGTCACGCCGAACCTGCACGAGGCCGCCGCGCTGCTCGGGCGCCCGGTTCGAGACGTCCGCGCCATGCGCGCCGCCGCGCGCGACCTCGCCGCGCTCGGCGCGCGGGCCGTGCTCGTGAAGGGCGGGGCGCTCGAGGGCGACCCCGTCGACGTGCTCTTCGACGGCGAGGACGTCGTCGAGCTGCCTGCGGCGCGCGTCGAGACCGAGAACACGCACGGCACCGGCTGCACCCTCTCCGCGGCGATCTGCGCGCGACTGGCGCTCGGCGACGGGCTGCTCGACGCGGTGCGCGCCGCGAAGGCCTACCTGACGGAGGGGCTCAGGCGGTCCTACGCCGTCGGGCGGGGCCGCGGCGTCGTCGACCACCTGCACCCACTGCGGTGAGCCGCGCACCTCACCCTCCGTGATGAACGGGCGAGGCGAGGTGGTTCACCGTACGTACTACACCCAGATCGCCCGCTCGGCCGCCCGCCAGGATCTCCGAGATCGAGCGGAGCGGTCTTCTACCGACTCTCGAATCGAGCGCATTGCCGAGTATTGCGGTCTAGATCGCGAGACCCGCGGGAACACGGCGGTTCGAGCGCGATGTCTAGAAATCTCGGGTGCGGCCTCGCGCCGCATGGGGCCGACGTGGTAATTCGCGAGACCTTTCCCACTCGACACACGGCTCCGACGCACCGGAGCTCCCACGGCAGGAGGCGCGCCTCATGTGGATTCAGTGGCACTCGGGTCACGCGGTTGGGATCGACTCGATCGACGCGAAGCAGCGCGATCTCCTGCACCGCACCAATCGCCTCGTAGAGACCGTGCGCGCCGGACGCGTGGACGAGGCGGTGACGAGACTCGAGCTGCTGCGGGTCGCCGCCGAGGCCCAGTTCATCGAGGAGGAGGCGAAGCTCCGCCAGGCCGGCGCGAGGAGCCTCGCGCGCCACGCGCACGAGCACGAGCGCTTCCTCTCCGACCTCGACGAGCTCGTGGACAGCGTCACGCGGCGGGGCCTCGTCGCGCTGCAGGAGGTCCGCTTCACCTCCTGGCTGCCGCGCTGGATCGACATCCACGTCGCCCGCACGCACGGCGATCTCGCCTCGCTCGCCCCCTCGCGCGCCGCGCCCGCGCTCACCGCAGGCGCCGCCGCCGCCCGGGCCGCGTCGCGCGCGCGGTCGCTCGCCCCCCCGGCTGTAGCCGGCGAGGCGGTACACCACCCTCCCCGCGAGCTCGTGCAGGGCCTTCGTGCTCTGCGCGAGCGCGCCCGCCCGCGGCAGCCAGCTCCCGCCCCGCCCCGCGCGCCGGTCGACCGGCAGCACGTCCGGTGACAGGCCGACGGCGCGGAAGCAGCCGAGCGCGCGAGGCACGTGCGCGGCGCTCGTGACGAGGAGGAGCGAGCGAAACCCGTGGGCCGCCACGAGGCGCGCGGACTCGATGGCGTTCTCGCGCGTGTTGCGGCTGCGCGGGTCGATCACGATCGCCGCTGCGGGCACGCCCCACCGGACGAGCGCGTCGCGCAGCCGCTCCGCCTCGGACGGCTCGCCCGGCGCCAGCTCGACCGGGCTGCCGGAGAGGAGGAGGTGCCGGACCCGCCCCGCCCGCCAGAGCTCGAGCCCGCGCAGGACGCGGTCGACCGCGTCCTGGAGCTCGGTCTCGCCGCTCTCCCGCGACGCGTCGGCGTCCACCTGCCCGGCGAGCACGATGGCGGCGTCGTAGACGACCTCGGGGCGGAAGGTGCGCTCGGCGCCCGCCTCCGCGAAGCGCTGGATCCCGTTGGCCACCGGCGCGAGCGACGGGGCGACGAGCACTGCGACCGCGGCGAGCCCGAGCGCCCACGGCGCGCGCGGGCGGCGGTGGAAGAGGGCCGCGCCGAGGAGCAGGACCAGGGTCCAGGTGAGTGGTGCGACCGCGAGGTCGAGGAGCTTGGAGAGGGAGAGGAACACGTGAGGGCGCCATGAATACCCGATCCGCACCCTCGACGGCGTCGCCCTGCCCGGAGAACGGCGGCCGTGGGCGTGAGGACACGCCGGCCGTGTCCCACCGTCCACCGCGCCGCCGATTCCCCCGTCCGCGCGCGGCCCCTCGCGCGGGCACGCCGGCTGCACTCGCGTGCCTCGAACCCGCAGCACCGAGGAGCCCCGATGTCCCGCATCTACCTGCCGCTCGTCCCCGTCACCCTGCTCGCCGCCATCGCGGCGGCGTCCGCCTGCTCGAAGCCGCGCGAGCCCGAGACGCGCCTCATCCCGCCGGCGATCCCGCTCGCCGCGGCGGCGGAGCCGGCGAGGCCCGCTCTCGCCGCGGCGCCGGCGCAGGAGACCGACGCGAGCGCCGCGCCCACGGCGGAGGACGTGCGGGAGTTCGACCGGAAGGTCCCGAAGTAGCGCCTCGAGCTACCACGGCTCACGCCCAGCAAAACTCCGCCGTGAAGTGGCGGAGATACTTCGCCTGGTGGGTGAAGCGCACCCCGCGCACCTCGCGCGCCTTCGCCTTGAGCTCGCAGATCACCTCGGCCGCGTAGTCGAAGTGACTCTGGGTGTAGACCCGGCGCGGGAAGGCGAGCCGCACCAACTCGAGCGGGTGGTAGGTCTCGGAGCCGTCGTCGAGCCGCTTGCCGAACATGACCGAGCCGATCTCCACGCCGCGGATGCCGCCCTCCAGGTAGAGCGCGGCCGAGAGCGACCAGGCCGGATAGTCGGCGGGCGAGAGGTGCGGGAGGAAGCTCCGCGCGTCGAGGTAGACGGCGTGGCCGCCGGTGGGCTCCACGACGGCGACGCCGGCGGCGAGGAGCTTCTCGCCGAGGTACTCGGCGGTGCGGAGCCGGTAGCGGAGGTAGTCCTCGTGCAGGACCTCCTCGAGCCCGACGGCGATCGCCTCGAGGTCCCGCCCGGCGAGGCCGCCGTAGGTGGGGAACCCCTCCGTCAGGATGAGGAGGTTCCGCGCCGCCTCCACCCAGCGCTCGTCCCGCAGCGCGATGAAGCCGCCGATGTTGGCCAGCCCGTCCTTCTTGGCCGACACGAGGCAGCCGTCGGCGAGCGAGAAGATCTCCCGCGCGATCTCGCGGGGCGTACGGTCCGCCTGGCCGGGCTCGCGCAGCTTCACGAACATGGCGTTCTCGGCGAAGCGGCAGGCGTCGAGCACGAGCGGCTTGCCATGCCTGCGGAGCAGCGCCGCGTAGGCGCGGACGTTCTCCAGCGAGACGGGCTGTCCGCCGCCCGAGTTGTTCGTGAGGGTGATCATGCCGAACGGCACCCGGTCCGCGCGCTCCGCGAGCAGGCGCTCGACCTTGCCGAGATCGATGTTCCCCTTGAACGGGTGGCGGCTCCTCGGCTCGAGCCCCTCGGGCACCACGAGGTCGAGCGGCTCGACGCCGTCGTACTCGAGGTTCGCGCGGGTCGTGTCGAAGTGCGTGTTCGACGGGACGACGTCGCCCGGCTTCGTCGCGACCGAGAACAGGATCCGCTCCGCCGCGCGGCCCTGGTGCGTGGGGATGACGTGCGGGTAGCCGGTGAGCTCCTGCACCGCCCGCTCGAAGCGGAAGAAGCTCCGGGCCCCGGCGTAGCTCTCGTCCCCCTCGACGAGCGCCGCCCACTGGTGCGCCGACATCGCACCGGTGCCGGAGTCGGTGAGGAAGTCGAGGAGCACGTCCTCGGCCCGCAGGTTGAACGGGTTGAGGTGCGCCGCCTCGAGCAGGCGCGCCCGCTCCTCCCGCGTGGTCATGCGGATGGGCTCGACGGACTTGATCCGGAACGGCTCGATGATGGTGCGTGGCACGCGATGAACCTCCCGCCGTGGTGTGCTGCCGAGCTGGACGACCTCGCCGCGTGATTCGCGAATCGGCCCGTCGTCCGGCGCCCCTTCGCCGGGGCTGCGCCCCTGCGCCGCGGAGCATAGCTCCCGCCGGCATCCCTCCCCCGCTCACCGGGTGTTCACGGATGAGTGTCGCCCGACTACCATGCGGGGCATGCCTTCCTGGGTCTACGTGGGGATCGTCGTCGCGTACGTGGTCGCGATGCTCGTCGTCGGCTGGCTCGCCATGCGCCGCACGCGGGACGTGCACGACTTCTTCATCGGCGGCCGCAGCCTCGGGCCGTGGATGAGCGCGTTCGCCTACGGCACGACCTACTTCTCGGCGGTGCTGTTCATCGGCTACGCCGGCAAGCTCGGCTGGGGCTTCGGGATCCACACGCTCTGGATCGTCCTCGGCAACGTCGTGGTCGGGACGGTCCTCGCCTGGAAGCTCCTCGCCGCCCGCACGCGCGAGATGACGGCGCGGCTCGACGCGATCACCATGCCGCAGCTCCTGGCCGCGAGGTACGGCTCGCGCGCGCTCCAGGTCGTCGCGGCGCTCGTGGTCTTCGTGTTCCTCGTCCCCTACTCCGCGTCCGTGCTGATGGGGCTCTCGTACCTGTTCGAGCTGACGCTCCACATCCGCTACGAGACGGCGCTCTACCTCCTCACCGCCATCACCGCCGTGTACCTCGTGATGGGCGGCTACTTCGCCGTCGCCGTGAGCGACTTCCTGCGCGGCATCGTCGAGTTCGCCGGCGTGATGATCATGGTGTGGCTGCTCGCGCACCGCCCGGAGGCCGGGGGGTTCGTCGAGGCCACGCGGCGGCTCCTCGGGGATCCCGCCGCGATGGCGCCCGGGCTCGTCGCGGTCAAGCACGTCGGGGCGGGGACGCCGCTCGCGCTCGCCGTACCCGGCTGGCTCACGCTCGCCGCGCTCGTGCTCATCACGAGCCTCGGACCCTGGGCGCTCCCGCAGATGGTCCAGAAGTTCTACTCGATCCGCTCGCGCGCCGACGTCAGCCGCGCGCTCGTCATCGCCGGCGTCTTCGCCCTCTTCATGGCCTTCGGCGCGTACTACAGCGGGGCGCTCACGCACCTCCGCTACGGGGCGCGCCTGCCGCCCGAGCTCATGGGGCCGTCCGGCCCGATCTGGGACAAGATCATGCCGCACTTCATCACGACCTCCGGGCTGCCCGAGGCGCTCGTGCTGGTGATCGTGCTCATGGTCTTCTCGGCGTCGATGTCGAGCCTGTCGTCGCTCGTGCTCGTCTCCAGCTCGGCGATCGGCATCGACCTCTACGGCGCGATCGCCGGCCGGGAGCGCACGCCGCGGCACCAGATGGCGGTGCTGCGCGGGCTCTGCGCGGTGTTCGTGGGGCTCTCGCTCGCCATCGCGCTCGCGAAGCCCGCCGTCATCGTGAACCTCATGGTGATGAGCTGGGGCACGCTCTCGGCGGTGTTCCTCGCGCCCTTCGTCTACGGCCTCTTCTGGCGGCGCGCGACGCGGGCGGGGGCCTGGGCCGCGATCGCCGCGGGTCTCGCGGCGGCCTTCCTGCTCTTCCCGGCCTGGGGCCCCGACGGCGTCCCGCTCGCCGGCGCGATCGCGACCCTCGTGCCCCTCGCCGTCCTGCCGCTGGTGAGCGTGCTCGGCCGCGCCCCCGAGGCCGCCCGCGTCGCGCGCGCGTTCGGGGACGAGGCCGGCCTCGCGGGCGCGACCGCGGAGGCGGGCCTGGACGGCGACGCGCGCGCGGCGGGGTGAGCTCGCCGCCGCGGCGCGCCGCGCGCTACAGCCGGACCATCAGCGCGGCGAGCACGCTGAAGGTGTCGTGCGAGAAGTCGCCGAAGTACGGGTTCCAGCCGAGCTCCACGCCGACCCGGAGCTTGTCGTTCACGTGGTAGAGGCCGCCCGCCGCGAAGCGCATCGTGACGCCCACCGCGCCGTTCGAGGAGCTCCCGAACGGCGTGTCGATGCTCGACCTCGCCCAGTACAGCCCGAGCCCCGCGTCGCCGTACACCGCGACGGGAGGCGCGAGCGGGAGCGTGAAGCGCGCCGCCGGCACGAGCTTGAAGATGTTGGTGGACTGCGAGTAGTCCCCGAACTCCGTCGAGGTCGAGTCCGAGAAGCGCGTGAACCCGAGCGAGCCCAGGGCGCTCAGGTTCACCTTCGGACCGATCGCCTGGATGGGCAGCTCGCCGTCCAGCCGCAGCCCGAAGCCGGTCGTGCCGCTCGCGAACTCGAACCCCACGAGGCCGCCGGCGCTCAGCGCCTGCTCCGCGGACGGCGCCCCCACCGCCGGATGCGGCGGCACCTCCCGCGCCTCTGCGCGGGCGGCGAGGAGCGCGAGGGCGAGCCCCGCGACGGCTGAACCGCGAACTCCCATGTCCACCTCCCGTCGAACGCGCCCGCGGCGGGCGCCGGTGAAGCAGCCTGTTGTAGAGGGCGGGGGCGCTGCGCGCAGCGAAACCAATTGTCGAGGCCCTTCACGGAGCGGCATCGCGCCGGACGCGTGTCGTGCGCGCCGGGGCCCCGTCGGAGCACGGGCCAGGCCCCGCGCGCGAGGAGCCCGGCGCCCGCCCGTGCCCGCGGGCAGCGGTCCCGCGCCGCCGCCCGCCGCGCCGCCGTATACTCCTCGCGCGCCGCGGACGAGGCGGCGCCGGGGGCAGCCATGACGAGCGACGGCCCGAGACCTGCGGCGGGCGAGCGGCGCATCCGCGCCATCCGGAACATCGGGATCATGGCGCACATCGACGCCGGGAAGACGACGCTCACCGAGCGGCTGCTCTTCGTCGCCGGGCGCACGCACAAGATGGGCGAGGTGCACGACGGCCTCGCGGTGATGGACTGGATGGACCTCGAGCGCGAGCGGGGCATCACCATCACCTCCGCGGTGACGAGCTTCGAGTGGCGCGGGCACGAGCTGCACCTCATCGACACCCCCGGCCACGTGGACTTCACGATCGAGGTGGAGCGCTCCCTGCGCGTGCTCGACGGCGCCATCGCGGTCTTCGACGCGGGACACGGGGTGGAGCCGCAGAGCGAGACGGTGTGGCGGCAGGCCGACCGCTACCGGGTGCCGCGCATCGCCTTCGCGAACAAGATGGACCGCGTCGGCGCCGACTTCGCGATGACGCTCGCCTCGATGCGGCGACGCTTCCCGGACCAGGTGATCGCGCCCGTGCAGCGGCCGCTCGGCGCCGAGGCGGCGTTCGAGGGGTTCGAGGACCTCGTCTCCCGGCGCACGCTGCGCTTCGGCGACGTGGACGACCCGCGGGCGTTCACCGAGTCGGAGGGGATCTCGCGCGAGGGCGAGGCCGAGCGCCAGGCGCTCGTCGAGCGGCTCGCGGACGTGGACGACGCCATGGCCGAGGCGGTCCTCTCCGACGCCCCGGTGGACGAGGGCGCGCTGCGGAGCGCGATCCGGCGCGCCACGCTGACCGGGAGGTTCGTCCCGCTCCTGTGCGGCTCCGCGCTCCGCAACAAGGGGGTGCCGCAGGTGCTCGACGCCGTCTGCGACTACCTCCCCTCCCCGCTCGACGTCCCGCCGGCGCGAGGCGAGGACCCTCGCACGGGCGAGGCGGTGGCGTGTCCGGCCGACGAGCACGCGCCGCTCGTGGCGCTCGCCTTCAAGGTGTCGCTCCTGGACGAGAAGCGGCGGCACGTCTTCGTGCGCGTCTACTCGGGGCGGATCGCCGAGGGCGACACCGTCTGGAACGCGAGCCTGCGCAGGCACGAGAAGGTCTCGCGCGTGCTCCTCATGCACGCGGTGCAGAAGAAGCGGGCGCCCGCGCTCGGGGCGGGTCAGATCTTCGCGGTCACCGGCCTCAAGGAGACGCGCACCGGCGACACGCTCTCCGATCCCGGCCACCCGGTGGTGCTCGAGCGGCTCTCCGGGTACGAGCCCGTCATCTCGCAGGCGATCGAGGCCGCGTCGCTCTCCGACCGCGAGGCGCTCCTCGAGGCGCTCGCGCGGGTCACGGACGAGGACCCGAGCTTCCGCTTCGGCGAGGACCCGGACACGGGTCAGCTCATCGTGTCGGGGATGGGCGAGCTGCACCTCGAGATCGTCGCCGAGCGGCTGCGCCGCGAGTTCGGGCTGGCCGTCCGGACCGGCCAGCCGCAGGTGCTCATGCGCGAGACCCTCACCGCCGAGGGCGAGGCGACCGCCGCGTTCGAGCGGAAGACCGAGGAGCTCGAGCTCTTCGCCCAGGTGACGGTCCGGGTGGGCCCGCTCGCGCGGGGCGGCGGGTTCCGCTTCCGCGTCGACCCCGCAGCGGCGGCGCTGCCGTTCCTGCGCGCCGAGGTGCGCGGCGCGGTCGAGCAGGGCGCGCGCGAGGCGGCGGAGGCCGGCGTGCTCGAGGGCTATCCGCTCCAGGACGTGGAGGTGGTGCTCACCGGCGCGACGTGGCGCGAGGGCGGGTCGAAGCCGATGGCGTACAAGGTCGCCGCGGCCGACGCGGTGCGCGAGGCCGCCGGTCGCGCGCGGCCGGTGCTCCTCGAGCCCGTGATGCGGGTGGAGATCGTCGCGCCCGGCGAGCACCTCGGCGCGGTGATCGGCAGCCTCGACCAGCGCAGCGGGACGATCCTCGACGTGGCGGATCGCGGCGCGGCCACGAAGGCGATCCAGAGCGAGGCGCCGCTGCGCCGCATGTTCGGGTACGCGACCGAGCTCCGGTCGCTCACCCAGGGCCGGGCGGTATTCACGATGCGCTTCGACCGGTTCGACGCCCTGTCGTGAGCGGCCCGCGGCCGCGGCGCTCGGGCCGGACGGCGCCGTGAAGCGTCGATCCTCGACGGCCCGTCAGGCCGCCGCGCGCGAGAGCCTGAGCTGCTCCTGGCGCCGCAGCGCCCGGGCGAACAGGACGAGGAACACCGGGGCGAACAGCGTCACGGCGAGCAGGGCCGCGAGCGCCGTGACCGCCGCCAGGGCCACCGTGAAGGCGACCGCCACGGCCTGCGAGATGAAGTCTCCGAAGGCCCGGAGGCGCTTCGCGATCGAGAGGGGAGCTGCGGGCGCCGCTTGAATCTCTGCCGCGATGGTGACGACCTCGGTCTCGGACTCGCTCATGGGCGTCTCCCGTGTCCAGGTGCTTGGACTCGGGATACGGGGCCCGGTTGACCCGCGCCATGCGGCAACTTGTCGCCCTGTTGAATTATTCCGCGGGGTTGCAGGCCGTGTTTTGACTTACATCACGTCGCCCACCAACCCGCGTCCCGGGATATCCCACGGGCACAACGAAGTGGACCGATTTAGTCAACATGGACTACATCGGTCCACCACACGCCTTCAGCGGAGGGGCTCGGCGAGACTCCAGCCCCAACAGGCACTCGCGGGTCACGTCCACGCGAGCCGCGCGCGCCGCTCCCAGTACGCGGCGGCGGGCTCCGCCAGCGTCGCCAGGGTGGCGAGCTCGGTGGGAGCGAGCACGAGGTGCGCGGCGGCGAGGTTCGAGTGGAGCTGCGCCACGGTGGTGGGGCCGAGCAGCACCACGTCGGCCCATGGCTGCGCGAGCGCCGCGGCGAGCGCGACGGCGTCGGGAGTCGAGCCCCGGGCGCGCGCGAGCTCCGCGAGCGGGCCCGACGCGCCCGCGTCCCCTCGCGCGGTCAGCCGGCCGTTCGCGAGCGGCTCCTTCACCATCACGGTCCGGCCGGCGGCGTGCGCCTCGCGGAGCGCCTCCTCGCTGGAGCGCTCCAGCACGTTCCAGGTGGCCTGCACGCTCGCGAAGAGCGGCGTCCCGCCGCGCGACACCGCGAGCGCGCGCCGGACCGTCTCCGCCTGCCGCACGCCCGTCACGGTGAGGCCCACGCGGACCCCGCCGTCGCGCAGGCGCGCGAGCGCGTCGAGCACCCCCGCGTCGTCGAGCACCCCGGTCTCGAGGGTCGCGGAGTGGATCTGGTAGAGGGCGAGGTGCGGGCCGAGGATCGCGCGCGTCTCGGCGAGCTGCTCCTCGAGCGCGGCGAGGGAGTGATCCTTCACCTCGTGCCGCTCCACGTCGAGGCGCCACCCGCCCACGTAGCGGTAGCCCCACTTCGACGAGACGGTCACCTCGCCGGGCGCGAGGCCGCGCGCGTCGAGCCAGGAGCGGACGAACGCCTCCGCGCGGCCGTACGAGCGCGCCGCGTCCACCCATCGGACGCCGGCCGCAAGGGCGGCGTCGAGGACCGCGTGGGCGTGGCGCTCCAGCTGCTCCGGCGAGCGGCCGCCCGCGAGGTCCTCGGCGTGGCCGAGGGTCATGTACGCGGGCCGGCCGATGGCAGCCGTGCCGAGGGCGAGGCGGCGGAGCCGCGCCGCGCCGAGCGCATCCAGTTCCATGGCCGCGAGGTTACCCGACGCGGGCCGGCGCGAGGGAGCCCTTCACGACCCGGGCTGCTGCTGGAGCTGCTTCGCGGGCACGCCGCCCGTGATGCGCTTCGCCGTCGTGCCGCCGGGGAGCTTCCCGTCCTTGTCGACGCCGTTCACGATGGCGACGACGTCGAGCGGCACGGTGGACGGGAACTGCTGGTTGAACTCCGAGATCGTCATCTCGCGCGGGACGCGGACGACCTCCACCTTGGCGGGCTGGACGTTCTCCGCGGACTTGTCCGTGAGCGGGCCGAAGGTCGAGAGGGCCTGCTTGAAGGTCGCCTCGTAGCCGGAGAACGCCTGGGCCGGGGAGTAGCCGACCAGCTGGTAGGTGAGGCCGCCGTGCGACACGAACGACACGATCCCGTTCAGCACGCCCTGGTCCGTCTGCGCCTGGAAGTAGCTCGCCGTCGCGGCCTGTCCCCCGAGCGTCCCGGACTGCGGCGCCTGCAGCGGCTTCACCCCTTCCTGCTGGAAGAACTTCTTCGTCGCCTCCTCGGGCGAGAGCTTCCCGGCGGCCGCGAGCTGGAGGGCGGCGTCCTGCTTCGGGCTCACCGCCACGACCGCGCTCGGGGCGTTCTGCGCCTTCCAGCCCTGCGGGAACTTCATCTGGAACTTGAGGTCCGGGTGCAGGAACGTGTCGCCCTTGAAGAAGCCCTGCCGCGGGTCGTCGCCGAAGACCATCCCGGACACGAGCTGGACGTAGCGATCGTGCTCCACCTTGGCGCCCGGCGGGATCGTCGCCTTCGCGGCCCGCTCGCGCGCGGTCTCGGCGCGGTTGCCCGGGTCGGGGTGCGTCGACTGCCACTCCGGGACGCGCCCCGCCCCCTGCTGCGCGCTGGAGCGCTCGAGGGTGACGAACACCTTGGACATCTCGCGCACGTCGTAGCCCTGCTGCGCCATGTACTTGAAGCCGAGCTGATCCGCCTGGCGCTCGGCGTCGCGGCCGTACTTGAGGAACAGGAGCTGGAGCCCCGCGGCGGCCGCCTGCCCCACCTGCGCGAGCTCCGGAGAGACGATCATCCCGACTCCGAGCCCGAGCTGGGCGAGCTGCTGCTTCGAGAGCTGCTCGACGGAGTGGCGCGCCGTGATGTGCCCGATCTCGTGCCCGAGCACGCTCGCGAGCTCGGCCTCCGAGCCGAGGTACGTGAGGATGCCGCGCGTGATGAACACCGGACCGCCCGGCAGCGCGAACGCGTTGACGGTGGGGTCGTCGAGGACGGTGAACTGCCACGGGAGATCCGGCCGCTCCGAGGCCTTGGCGATGCGCATCCCGATCTCGCGGACGTAGGCCTGGACCTTCTCGTCCGGGTAGACGCCCATCTGCTGCTTCACCTGCTCCGCGCTCTGCTTGCCGAGCGCGATCTCCTGATCCTTGGAGACGAGCGAGAGCTCGCGCTTTCCGGTGACCGGGTTCACCGCGCACGCGCCGGCGAGCGCGAGGGCGATCGGGAGGGCGATGAGCGAGCGAGCGGCCGTGGAGCGACGGGTCATGGGAGCTGTCTCCTCGAGCGAACGGTCGAAAGTCGAAGGCGCCCGCCCCGAGGATCACGGACGGGCACGCCTCGAATTCATTTTACGGACCGTTCCTGCTCCGCGCCTCACCCTCGGTCGCCTGGACCCGATGGAGGCGGTCGCGCGGGCGACCGGGCGGGGCCGGACCCGGGCGTTCAGCTCGCGAGGCGCCGCAGCACCTCGTCCGCCATCGCCCGGGTGGACAGCGTGCCGCCGAGATCGCGGGTGCGCGCGCCGTCGGTGACGGCCGCGTCCGCCGCCTTCTCGACGGCCGCCGCCTCCGCCTCGAGCCCGAGCGAGTGGCGGAGCATCATCGCGGCCGAGAGGATGGTGCCGAGCGGGTTCGCGATCCCCTTGCCGGCGATGTCCGGCGCGGAGCCGTGGATCGGCTCGTACAGGCCCGGCCCGCCCGCCCCGATGGACGCCGACGGGAGCATGCCCATCGAGCCGGCGAGCACCGACGCCTCGTCGGTGAGGATGTCGCCGAACATGTTCTCGGTGACGACGACGTCGAGCGACGCAGGCGCCGCGACGAGCCGCATCGCGGCGGTGTCCACGAGCATGTGGTCGAGCGCCACGTCGGGGTTCGCCGCGCCGATCGCGCTCGTCACCTGCCGCCACAGGCGCGAGGACTCGAGCACGTTCGCCTTGTCGACCGACGTCACCTTGCGCCGGCGGCCGCGGGCGAGCCTGAACGCGAGCTCCACCACCCGCTGCACCTCGTAGTCGTGGTACTCGAGCGTGTCGACGGCGCGGACGTGACCGTCCTTCTCCTCCCGGCCCTTGGGCTGGCCGAAGTAGAGGCCGCCGGTGAGCTCGCGGATCACGAGCAGGTCCACGCCGGCGAGGCGATCCGCCTTGAGCGGCGACGCGTCCACGAGCGCGGGGTGCACGCGCACCGGGCGCAGGTTCGCGAAGACGCCGAGCCCCTTGCGCAGCCCGAGGAGCCCCTGCTCCGGCCGGACCTTGGCCGCCGGGTCGTCCCACTTCGGCCCGCCGACCGCCCCGAGGAGGACCGCGCTCGAGGCCTGGCAGGCGGCGAGCACCTCCGGCGTGAGCGCGGTGCCGTGCCGGTCGATGGAGCACCCGCCCATGAGGTGCTCGGACAGCTCGAAGACGTGGCCGCCCTTCCGCGCCACCGCCTCGAGCACGCGGATCGCCTCCGCGGTCACCTCAGGCCCGATGCCGTCACCGGGCAGAACGACGATCTTCGCCCTCACGCTTCGCTCCCTCCGTTCTCCGCGGCGATCGTGATCCCGTACTCCAGGGCGTCCACGATCGCGCGCCAGCTCGCCTCGATGATGTTCGGCGAGGCGCCCACCGTGCTCCAGACGCGCTTGCCGTGCTGCGTGTCCACGAGCACGCGCGTGACCGCCGCGGTGCCGTTCTTGCCGTCCAGGATGCGGACCTTGTAGTCGACGAGCTTGAGCTCGGCGATGCGAGGGTAGCGCGGCAGGAGCGCCTTGCGCAGCGCCGCGTCGAGCGCGTCGACCGGCCCGTCGCCCTCGGCGGCGGTGTGCAGGAGCTCGCCGTCGACGCGCACCTTCACCATCGCCTCCGAGAAGAGCCCTCGCCCGTCGCGGTGCTCGACGTTCACGAGGAAGTCGACGAGCTCGAACGGCGCGCGGTACCCCGGATCGTGCCGCTTCATCATGAGCGCCACCGACGCCTCGGCCGCCTCGAACGAGAAGCCGCGCGCCTCGAGCGTCTTGATCTCCTCGAGCACGTCGGCGACCCCCTCGCCCGCGCCGAGCCCCAGCTCCTCCGCCTTCGAGAGCAGGTTGCCGCGGCCGGAGAGCTCGGAGACGACGACGCGCATCTGGTTGCCGACGAGCTCGGGCAGGACGTGCTGGTACGAGGCCGCGTTGCGCCGCATCGCCGCGACGTGGATCCCGCCCTTGTGGGCGAAGGCCGAGCGGCCGACGTACGGGAGGTGCTCGTCGGGGGCGAGGTTCGCGACCTCGGCGACGAAGTGGGAGAGCTCGGTGAGCGACTGGAGGTGGCCCTCGGGCAGGCACCGCAGCCCGAGCTTCAGCTCGAGCCCGGGGATGACCGAGCAGAGGTCGGCGTTGCCGCAGCGCTCGCCGTAGCCGTTGATCGTGCCCTGCACCTGGATCGCGCCCTCGTGCACCGCGGCGAGCGAGGTCGCCACCGCCGTGCCGGAGTCGTCGTGGGCGTGGACGCCGAGCGGCGTCTTCACCCGGGCGCGGACCGCGCGGATGATCTCGGCGGCCTGCCACGGCAGCGTCCCGCCGTTCGTGTCGCACAGCACCAGCGTCTCGGCGCCGCCGCGCGTGGCGGCCTCGAGCGTGGCGAGCGCGTAGCCGGAGTCGGCGCGCCAGCCGTCGAAGAAGTGCTCGGCGTCGTAGATGACGCGGCGGCCGCGCTCGCGGAGCCAGGCCAGGCTCTGCTCGATGATCCGCAGGTTCTCGTCGAGGCTCGCGCGCAGCACGTCGGTCACGTGCAGCGTCCAGGTCTTGCCGACCACGGTGCACACCGGCGCGCCCGAGTCGAGGAGCGCCCGCAGGTTCGCGTCGTCCTCCGGCACCCCGCCGACGCGGCAGGTCGAGCCGAACGCCGCGATCGCCGCCCGCCGCCACGGCAGGTCCCGCGCGCGCGCGAAGAACTCGGCGTCCTTGGGGTTCGAGCCCGGCCAGCCGCCCTCCACGAAGGCCACGCCGAGCTCGTCGAGGCGGCGCGCGATCCGGAGCTTGTCCTCGCACGAGAGGGAGATCCCCTCGCGCTGGGTGCCATCGCGCAGCGTGGTGTCGTAGATCTGGATCATGGGCCGTCCGTCGAGAAAGAAGGGGGAGTATACACGCCGCGCGCCCGGGTCTCGGGGCGGTCGCGTGCTCGACGGCGCTGACTTCGAAATCGGCGGCGCCGGCCGGGCGCCCGATCCCAGGCTGCGCGAGGCGCGGCTCGTCGCACGCTGGCTCGACGCCGCGTTCCGCATCCCCGGGACCGATCTGCGCATCGGCCTCGACCCCATCATCGGGCTCTTCCCCGGCGTGGGCGACGTCGCGACGAGCGTGGCGGCGGCGTACGTGCTCCTCGTGGCGTGGCGGCTCGGGGCCCCGACGGTGCTCGTCGCGCGGATGGGGATGAACCTCGCCGTCGACGCGGTCGTGGGCGCGGTGCCGCTCCTCGGAGACCTCTTCGACGCCGGCTTCAAGGCGAACCTCAGGAACGTGCGGCTCCTCGAGACCTGGCTCGCGGCGCCCGCGCCGACGCGCCGCGCGAGCGGGCTCGTCGTCGCGGGCGTGCTCGCCGCGGCGCTCGCCGTGACGGCGGCGGTGGCGTTCGCCGCTTTTCGCGTCGCCGCGTGGGCCTACGGCGAGCTGCGGGCGGGCTGACCGGCGCGGCGGGAGGGGGCGCGGGCGCGGCCGGCCGTCGCCGGG
>NZ_JALCYX010000034.1:0-45616 GCF_022690695.1 Anaeromyxobacter sp. SG17 | reverse complement strand
GGCGCGCGCCGCGCTCGCCGCGGGCCCGCCGCGGGCGCCCTCGATGGCGGCGCCGGCGACGAGGAGGCCGAGCGCCCAGATCGCGCCGCGGTGCGCGTTCGCGCCGCCGGTGGCGGCGAGCATGGCGGCCTCGCCCTCGCGGCCGATCGCGCCGAGCGTGGTGCGCAGCGCGTCCGCCGGACGGGAGCCGCGGGCGGCCCGGGCCATCTCGGCGAAGGCGCCGCGGAGCGCGTGGGCGGAGCGGCGCATCGTCGGGAGGTCGAGGTCCGCGTGCGCGCCGCTGCCGCGACGGTCGACGAGGCCGGGCTTCGGCGTGAGCTCCGCCTCGTCGAGGAGCGCCGACACCGCCAGGTCCGCGAGCCGGTCGGCCCGCCGCGAGGCGTGAGGGGGCGGCGCGTGCGCGATCGCGATCATGCGTTCACCAGGACCGGAAGCGGGCGGGGGGCCGGTAGAGCCCGCCGGACCAGGCGACGAGGTCGTCGATGCTGCGGGCCGCGAGGAGCGAGCGCCTCGCGTCGAGGCGGCGCACGCCGAGGTCCTCGGGGAACGCGACGAGGCCGCGCCGGCGCAGCCCCTCGGTCCGCCGGGCATCGGCTCCGAGCCCGACGGGCGTCGCCCCGGCGACCGCCGCGAGGGCCGCGCGGCGCTCCGTCGGCCCGTCCGCGCGGTAGAGGTAGGCGATCCCTTCCTCCGTCACGACGTGCGTGACGTCGTCGCCGTAGATCATCACGGGCGCGACCGGCATCCCGCTCGCCTTCCCGACCTGCACCGCGTCCAGCGACTCGACGAAGACCGGCTGGCCGCCCTTCTGGTAGGTCTCGGCGAGCTGGACGACGATCTTGCGCCCGCGGACGACGTCGCCCTCCGCCGTGATGAGGTCGAGCCACGGCGCGCTCGCGTGACGGCGTCCCCGCGGATCGTGGCCCATGTTCGGCGCACCGCCGAACCCGGCGAGCCGGCCGAGCGTGACCGTGGAGGAGTTCGCGTCCGCGTCCATCTGGAGCGTCGAGCCGATGAAGAGGTCCACGCCGTACTGCCCGGCGAGCTGGCACAGCACGCGGTTCGACCGCAGGCTGCCGTCCTTGCCGGTGAAGAACACGTCGGGGCGGGCCCGCACGTAGTCCTCCATCCCGACCTCGCTGCCGAAGCAGTGGACGCTCTCCACCCAGCCGCGCTCGATGGCGGGGATGAGGGTGGGGTGGGGGTTCAGCGCCCAGTTCCGGCAGATCCGGCCGCGCAGCCCGAGCGACTCGCCGTAGGTCGGCAGGAGGAGCTCGATCGCCGCGGTGTCGAACCCGATGCCGTGGTTGAGCGAGGTGACGCCGTGCCGCTCGTAGATCCCGCGGATGACCATCATCCCCATCAGGATCTGCAGCTCGTTGATGTGCCGCGGGTCGCGCGTGAAGAGCGGCTCGACCGCGTAGGGCCTGTCGGCGACCACGACGAGGTCGATCCAGGAGCCCGGGACGTCGACGCGCGGCAGCTCGTCCACGATCTCGTTCACCTGCGCGACGACCACGCCGTGGCGGAACGCGGTCGCCTCCACGATCGTGGGCGTGTCCTCGGTGTTCGGCCCCGTGTAGAGGTTGCCGTGCGCGTCCGCCTTGTCCGCGCAGACGAGCGCCACGTTCGGCGTGAGGTCCACGAACATCCGCGCGTAGAGCTCGACGTAGGTGTGGATGGCGCCGATCTCGAGCTTCCCGTCCTCGAGCAGCTGCGCGAGCCGGAGGCTCTGCGGGCCGGCGAAGGCGAAGTCCACCTTGCGCGCGATCCCGTGCTCGAACAGGGCGAGGTGCTCGGGCCGGCTGATGCTGGAGATGAGCAGGTGCACGTCGTGCACCGCCGCGGGGTCCACCCGCGCGAGCGAGCGCGACAGGAAGTCCGCCTGCTTCTGGTTGTCGCCCTCCAGCGCCACGCGGTCGCCGGGAGAGACGAGCGCCTCGAGCGCCTCCACCAGCCGGTCGGCGCGGAGCGCCTTTCCGTCCACGAAGGGAGCGACGCGCCCGAGCCGGCGGGCCTTCTCGGCGGGGCGTGTTCTCCAGGGCGAAGCGGGAACCGGCGCGCGGATGGTGGTATTCAGCATTCTGCATGCTGTATACAACAGGCAACATGCCAGCTCAACCGGAGAACGGGCGGACAGGCGGGAGCTCAGGTGGGGGTCGCCAGCGAAACGCACTGCGGCGACACGGGTTTCTCGCCGGGATGATCGGCGCGGTGGTGCTCGCGACGGCGCTCCCGGGGGCGGGGAGGACCGGCGGTCCCATGCACGGCGATCGCGTGGCCGACGCCGGGATCTTCGCCATCTTCCTCCTGCACGGGCTCGGGCTCGACACCGCTCGCCTGAAGGCCGGGCTCCTGCGCTGGAGGCTCCACGCCGTCGTGCAGGCGTTCACGTTCTGTGTCTTCCCGGTCCTGTACCTCGCGCTCGGCGCCACGTTCGGCCGCTTCCTCCCGCGGCCGCTCCTGCTCGGCTTCTTCTACCTGAGCGTGCTGCCGTCCACGATCTCGTCCTCCGTCGCCATGACGGGCATCGCGCGCGGCAACGTCCCCGGCGCGATCTTCAACGCCATCGCGTCGAACGTGCTCGGCGTCTTCGTGACGCCGCTCCTCGTGTCCCTCGCCGGGAGCGCGTCCGGCGGCGGCCGGCTGCCGCTCGCGCGCTCCATCCTCACCATCGGCGTGCTCATCCTCGTCCCGCTCGCCGTCGGCCTCGCGCTCCGTCCGCTCCTCGGGGGCTTCTACGCGCGCCACGAGCGCCAGGCGCACCGCCTCGACAAGGCGGTGATCCTCGTCATCGTCTACGTGGCGTTCTGTGACTCGGTGAGCTCGGGCCTGTGGTCGCACCACGGCCCCGGGGTCCTCGCGCTGACGCTCGCCGGCGCGGCCGTGCTCCTCGCCCTCGTGCTCGTCCTCACGACGGCGGTGGCGGGCTGGGTGGGGCTCGCGAAGGAGGACGAGATCGCGGCGGTGTTCTGCGGCTCGAAGAAGGCGCTCTCCTCGGGAGTGGGGATGGCGAAGGTGCTGTTCGGAGCGCAGCCCGGCCTCGGCCTGATCGTGCTGCCGGTCATGTGCTACCACCAGCTTCAGCTCTTCGCGTGCTCGGTCCTCGCCGAGCGCTACGCCCGCCGCGCCGCCGCGGCCCCTCCCGCCGTCCGGACCTGAGTCGCTCGTCCGCCCGCCCCAACAAGGGGGCGGACGGGGGGTTGACCGCTTTGTCGCAGGTTGCTTTGTATACAGCGTACAGAATGCACGATGCCGACCGAACGGACGGGACGATGCGACGAACGGACGCACCTAGCGAAAACCTGTTCGACGTCCTCACGGAGCGCGGGCGCGCCGACGCGACCTTCATCGAGACGGACGGCGGGCGGCGGCTCACGTACGCCGAGCTGCGGTCGCTCACGGGGCGGTACGCGAACGCGCTCGCCGCGCACGGGGTGGAGCCCGGCGACCGGGTCGCCGTCCAGGTCGAGAAGTCGCCCGAGGCCTACTGCCTGTACCTGGCGGTGCTCCGGCGCGGCGGCATCTACGTCCCGCTGAACCCCGCCTACACGGTGGCGGAGCTCCGGTACTTCCTCGAGGACGCCGCGCCCGCCGCGTTCGTGTTCGATCCGGCCGACGCGGCGGGCAAGGCGCCGCTGGCCGCCGCGTGCGGCGTCCCGGCCTGCCTCACGCTGGACGCCGCGGGGAAGGGGACGCTCGCGGAGCGCGCCGCCGCCGAGGACGACGCGTTCCCCACCGCGCCCCGCGGGCGCGACGACGTCGCCGCGATCCTCTACACGTCCGGGACGACCGGGCGGCAGAAGGGCGCGATGCTCACGCACGGGAACCTGGCGAGCAACGCCCGGGCCCTGACGAACCTGTGGGGGTTCACCGAGCGCGATCGGCTGCTGCACGCGCTGCCGATGTTCCACGCCCACGGCCTCTTCATCGCCGCGCACTGCGCGCTGCTCTCCGGCAGCGCGATGCTGTTCCTCGCCAGGTTCTCGGCCGAGCGCGTCGCGGAGCTCCTGCCTCGCGCCACCGCGATGATGGGCGTCCCGACGTTCTACACCCGCCTGCTGGATCTGCCCGGGTTCGGCCCGGAGGCGTGCCGGTCCGTGCGGCTCTTCACCTCGGGGTCGGCGCCCCTGCTCGCGGAGACGAGCCGCGCCTTCGCGGAGCGCACCGGGCACGCCGTGCTCGAGCGCTACGGCATGACGGAGGCCGTCGTCATCACCTCGAACCCGCTCGACGGCGAGCGCCGTCCGGGCAGCGTCGGGAGGGCCATCGAAGGGGTCGAGCTGCGCGTCGCCGACGCCGAGGGCCGGCCGCTCTCCCGGGGCGCGGTGGGCGTGCTCCAGATCCGCGGCCCCGCGGTGATGAAGGGCTACTGGCGCCAGCCGGAGAAGACGGCGGAGGCCTTCACCGCCGACGGCTGGTTCCGCACCGGCGATCTCGGGACCGTGGCGGAGGACGGGTACGTGACGCTCGTCGGTCGGACGAGCGATCTCGTCATCTCCGGCGGGTTCAACGTCTACCCGAAGGAGGTCGAGCTCGCCCTCGACGCGCTCCCCGGCGTCGTCGAGTCGGCCGTCATCGGCGTGCCCCACCGCGACCTCGGCGAGGCGGTCACCGCCGTCGTGGTCCGGCGCGATCCGGCGCTCGACGCCGGCCGGATCGTGGGCGCGCTGAAGGCCCGGCTCGCCTCCTACAAGGTCCCGAAGCACGTGCACTTCGTCGACCACCTCCCCCGCAACGCGATGGGGAAGGTCCTGAAGAGCGCGCTGCGCGAAACGTATGCCGTCGAAGCGTCCCGTCCCGTCGTCCCAACCCACTGACCCGCAGCGCGGAGGCGATCGTGCACCAGTTCACCCGCAGGAACCTGCTGTTCGGAATGCTGGCCTCGCCGGCGCTGGCGCTCGTCGGCCGGCGCGCCCTCGCGGCGGGCACGACGGAGCTCAAGATCTCGCACCAGTTCCCCGGCGGCACCCTCACGGACGGCGACTTCCGCGACCGCCTGTGCCGCCGGTTCGCGGCCGAGATCGCGAAGCGGACGAACGGCGCGCTGACCGGGACGGTCTACCCGAGCTCCTCGCTCATGAAGGTCAACGCGCAGTTCAGCGCCGCCCGCAAGGGCGCGCTCGACATGAGCCTCTTCCCGCTCTCGTACGCGGGCGGCGAGGTCCCCGAGCTCAACATCGGCCTCATGCCGGGCGTCGTGACCTCGTACGAGCAGGGCATGGCCTGGAAGCACGGCGAGGTGGGCAAGTACCTCACCGATCTCCTCGCCGACAAGGGCATCGTCATCGTGAGCTGGGTCTGGCAGGCGGGCGGCGTCGCCTGCCGCAGCGGCGCCATCGTCGAGCCCCAGGACGCGAAGGGGCAGAAGGTCCGCGGCGGCAGCCGCGAGATGGACATGGTCCTCAAGGAGGCGGGGGCCACCGTGGTCTCGCTCCCCTCGAACGAGATCTACGCGGGCATGCAGACGGGGGCGCTCGACGCGGCCATGACCTCGTCGACGAGCCTCATCTCCTTCCGCCTGGAGGAGGTCGCGAAGCAGCTCGTCACGGGTCGCGGGAAGGCCTACTGGTTCATGCTCGAGCCGCTCATCATGTCGCGCGCGATCTTCGACGGGCTGCCGAAGGACCTGCAGTCGGTGATCATGACGGTCGGCGCGGAGCTCGAGTCGTTCGGCGTCAACTCCGCGAAGGCGGACGACCAGCTCGTCGCGGCGGCGTTCGCGAAGGCGGGCGCGAAGCCCGTGGACCTGTCCGAGGCCACCGTCCGTCGCTGGCAGGACATCGCCCGCGCCACCGCCTGGAAGGACTTCGCCGCGCGCAACGAGCGCTGCGCCCGGCTCCTCTCGCTCGCGGAGAAGACCCTGTGAGCCACGGATTCGAGCTCGAGGCCAGGGCAGCCGAGCTGCCGGCGCTGCCGCGCGCGGGCGCCCTCGGCGTGGCCATGCGCGCGCTCGCCGCCCTGAACCGCCATACCGTGATCGTCTCCGCCCTGGCGATCCTCGGCGCGGCGGCCGTCCTCACGGGCAGCGTCGTCACCCGCTACTTCTTCAAGGTCCCGACCGACTGGCAGGACGAGGCGGCCGTGTTCCTCATGGTCGGCGCGACCTTCCTGACGGCGGCGCAGGTCCAGGCGCAGCGAGGGCACGTGGCCATCGCGGCGCTCGCCTCGATCCTGCCGCCCCGCGTGAACCGGGCCCGCGCGCTCGTCGCGGACCTGGTGTCGCTCCTGTTCTGCACGTTCTTCACCTGGAAGTCCTGGGCGCTCCTCCACGAGGCGGTCGTGGACGGCCAGACGTCGTCGTCGTCGTGGGGGCCGCCGATGTGGATCCCGTACTCGCTCATGACGGTGGGGATGACCCTCCTCACCCTCCAGCTCGTGCTGCAGGTCCTGCATCGCCTCGCGCCGGAAGGAGCAACCGAATGAGCGTCTCCGTCGTCGGCGGTCTCTACGGCGCGGCCACCCTGCTCGTGATGTTCTCGGGCGTGCCGGTCGCCTTCGCGCTCGGGATGGTGGCGGTCGTCTTCATGTACTTCTTCATGCCCGGCGCGGCGCTCGACACCGTCACCCAGAACGTCTACGAGGAGATGTCGAGCATCACGCTGCTCTCCATCCCGCTCTTCATCCTGAAGGGCGCGGCCATCGGCAAGTCGCGCGCCGGGGCGGACCTCTACTCCGCCATCCACGCCTGGATCCGGCGCATCCCGGGCGGCCTCGGCATCGCCAACGTGTTCGCGTGCGCGCTGTTCGCGGCCATGGCCGGGTCGAGCCCGGCGACCGCGTCCGCCATCGGCAGCTCCGGCATCCCCGAGATGCGGTCCCGCGGGTACTCCCCCCGGCTCGCGGCGGGGATCATCGCCGCGGGCGGGACGCTGGGGATCCTCCTGCCGCCGTCGATCACCATGATCCTCTTCGCGGTCGCGTCGGAGCAGTCGCTCGGGCGGCTCTTCCTGGCCGGCATCGGCCCGGGCGCGCTGCTCGTGCTCCTGTTCGCGGGCTACACGGTGTTCCGCTTCAAGAAGGAGTACCGCGCCGCCCTCGCCACCTACGAGCGCACCGGCGTCCGCGCCGCGCACCTCGACGAGCCGGAGCTCTCGCTCGCCGAGAAGACGCGGATGCTGCCGAAGGTCCTCCCCTTCGTGGTCCTGCTGGTCGGCGTCATGGTCGCGCTGTACGGCGGCTTCGCCACGCCCTCCGAGACCGCGGGCCTCGGCGCGATCCTGGCGCTCGTGCTGGTGGGGATCATCTACCGCATGTGGCGCCCGCGCGACCTGAAGCCGATCTTCGCGGGGACGCTCAAGGAGTCGACCATGCTGCTGTTCATCATCGGCATGTCGCTCCTGTACTCGTACGTGATGAGCTACCTGCACATCAGCCAGTCGGCCGCCGAGTGGATCGTGGCCATGCACCTCTCGCGCTGGGTGCTCCTCGCGGCCATCCTCGTGTTCGTGGTGGTGCTCGGCTTCTTCCTGCCGCCGGTCTCGATCATCCTCATGACCGCGCCGATCATCCTGCCGCCCCTCAAGGCGGCCGGGTTCGACCTGGTCTGGTTCGGCGTGGTGATGACGGTGGTGATGGAGATGGGGCTCATCCACCCGCCGGTCGGCCTCAACATCTTCGTCATCAACAACGTCGCGCCGGACATCCCGCTCCGCGACGTCGTCTGGGGCGTGATGCCGTTCGTGGGCCTCATGGTGGTGGCGGTCGTGCTCCTGTGCGTCTTCCCCGGGATCGCGACCTGGCTCCCTGACGCGGTGATGGGGATGCGCTGACGCGGCCGCGCCCGCGCGCCGTGCTCGGGCGGAGGGGGGCGACGCGCTCGCCTCCCTCCGCCTCACGAGCCGGCCGCGAGGCCGGCCGAGCTCCGCGCGGAACTCGGCCCGCCGCACACCTGCAGCACCCACGTGCGCGGCGCCGCCACCGGCGGCGGCTCGCCGTCGGGGCAGCGCGCCGCGGCGGACGAGTAGGCGTCCACGTAGCTCGCCGGCACCGCCTCCCCGCGCCGCAACGCGTGACTCGAGAAGTTGCCGAGAACGTACCGGAGCGCGTTTCGGACCTCGGCCAGCGTGCGGAGGGCGTGCGCGTGATAGCGATCCGTGAAGACGGGCCCGCGCTTCTCCATGAGCGCGTTGAGCCCCAGCGCGACCCGTCCCGAGACCGCCTTCATCCCGCCCGCGAGCGCTCGCGCGTCGTCCGCCTCGACGACGAGGTGCAGGTGGTTCCCCTGGACGGAGAAGTGCACGACGCGGAAGTCCGTTCGTCCGGCGACGGCGCGAAGCGCACCCGCGAAGATCGCGTAGCAGCGCCGGCTCCGCAGGTTCCACACGTGCGCTCGCGTGCGAAGCGTCACGTGGAGCGGCGTGCGCGGGTCGACCTGAACGCGCGTCCGATGCGGCAGCCCCGGCTTCTCACCGCGTGGCTTCCGCCCAGCGTTCGGACGCGCACCGCCCCAGCCTGGCCGGGGCGGGAGCAGGAGGGGCAGCTGAGGGGTGCGGGAGGCCATGGGGTTCACCCTGAGCAACTTGATTGGGCGAACGTTGCCACGTGCCCCTGACGTTCGGCATCGAAGAGCTCGCCCCCCGCCGCGCGCCCCATCTCGATGCGATTGTGCGCGGGGTCAGGCTACGGACGTGACGTGACGGCTTCGGCCCAGAGCGTCGCCTCGCCGTTCTCGCGCTGGGTGAGCTTCCAGTCGCGCACCATCCGTACGTCGTCGGCGTATCGCTCCACCTTGCGCTCGACGACCTGGGCCACGAGCGTGGCCATCACCGTGCACTGCGGCTCGGGCAGCGCGCGGAACCGCGCGAGCGCTTCTCGAAAGGGCTCGGGATCGCCAAGGCGCTGGCACACGAGCGCATTCCAGATGAGGACGCCGAGGCGGATGGCGTCCTCGCGCGCCACGGCCGAGGCGTGATCTGGTAGCGCCGTGATGAAGGGCTCGGCGGTGTCGAGAATCGCAGCGGAGATCTTGCCCACTGCGCGATCCTGCCACGCCGCTCCGTCAGGCCCGTGCAGCCGTGTCGTGCGGCAAAGAGCTGCGCTGCCCGCGGAGCGCCGCGAGGGTGGCGGCGCACGGTGGCGGTCGACGTCCGCTCAATCAAGTCACGATGGGTGAAGATTCGTCGTCCGGCTTTCGATGGCCCGCGGGGCCGACGCCGCGCCATCCGGCCGCCCCAGGGCCTCGAAATCCCCGGACAAAGCCCGGAATCACCGCTCGCCGGCCCGTTTCCCCCGTCCTCGGGCCGCCGGCGCGGCGGCCCCGCCCATCCCCCGCCGCTCGACTCCAGAATCACGTCCGCGTGGCTCACGGACCCCTCGACACGTCGCGTCGAACTGTGCTCCATTGCCGCACGTAGGACGCGCTGGACCGAGCCGAGGCTCGCCAAGCCCGACTTGATCCTCCTCGCAACCGCGCCTGCTCCGGCAGGCCGGGCGGCCAGCAGCGAACGACACCCGAGACCCCGACGCCCGCGCCGCCGCGACGGGTGGGCGTCCACCGTTCGCTTCGAGGAGCCGCACATGCCCGTCCCGTTCAAGAGAGTGATGGCCGCCAACCGTGGCGAGATCGCCATCCGCATCTTCCGCGCCTGCACCGAGCTCGGGATCCAGACGATCGCGATCTACTCGGAGGAGGACCGCCTCTCGCTGCACCGCTACAAGGCGGACGAGGCGTACCTCGTCGGCAAGGGCAAGAAGCCCATCGACGCGTACCTCGGCATCGAGGAGATCGTCGCGCTCGCGAAGCGGCTCGAGGTGGACGCGATCCACCCCGGCTACGGCTTCCTCTCCGAGAACGCGGAGTTCGCCGAGGCGTGCGAGCGGGCCGGCATCGTCTTCGTGGGGCCGACGCCGGAGATGCAGCGCCGGCTGGGCGACAAGGTGGCGGGCCGCAAGGCGGCGCAGGCGGCGGGCGTACCGGTCGTGCCCGGCACCGCCGAGCCGATCGCGCACGACGAGGAGGCGCTCGTCTTCGCGCGCGAGCACGGCTACCCCATCATCATCAAGGCGAGCGCGGGCGGCGGCGGGCGCGGCATGCGCGTCGCCCGCAACCAGCGCGAGCTCGTCGAGGGGCTCGTGTCGGCGCGCAGCGAGGCGGGCGCGGCGTTCGGCAACCCGGCCGTCTTCCTCGAGCGGTACATCGAGCGGCCGAAGCACATCGAGGTGCAGATCCTCGGCGACCACCACGGGAACCTCGTCCACCTGTTCGAGCGTGACTGCTCGATCCAGCGCCGGCACCAGAAGGTCGTCGAGTTCGCGCCCTCGCTCGCGCTCTCCGAGGCGCAGCGCGCGGCGATCTGCGAGGACGCGCTCAAGATCGCGCGCAGCGTGGCGTACCGGAACGCCGGCACGGTGGAGTTCCTCGTGGACCGCGAGGGGCGGCACTACTTCATCGAGGTGAACCCGCGCATCCAGGTGGAGCACACGGTCACGGAGAGCATCACCGGCCGCAACCTCGTGCAGGCGCAGCTCCTCGTGGCCCAGGGGAAGAAGCTCTCCGATCCGGAGATCGGCATCGCGCGGCAGGAGGACGTGCAGCGCCGAGGCTTCGCCATCCAGTGCCGCATCACCACCGAGGACCCGCAGAACGGCTTCGCGCCCGACTACGGGGTGCTGAAGGCGTACCGCTCGCCGGGCGGGTTCGGCGTGCGGCTCGACGCGGGCAGCGCCTTCACCGGCGCGGTTATCACGCCGCACTACGACTCGCTGCTCGTGAAGATCACCACCTGGGGGCTGACGCTCGGCGCGGCGGCGCGGGTGATGGACCGCTCGCTCCAGGAGTTCCGCGTCCGCGGGGTGAAGACCAACATCGCCTTCCTCGAGAACGTCGCGCGCCACCCCGTGTTCCTGGCGGGCGACTGCGACACGTCGTTCATCGAGGGGCACCCGGAGCTCATGCAGGCCAAGGTCAAGAAGGACCGCGGCACGAAGCTCCTGCGCTACCTCGGCGAGGTGATCGTGAACGGCTCGCCCGGCGTGGCGAAGCCGCTCCGCTCGGCGGAGCTCCGCGAGCCGCGCCTGCCGAAGGTGGAGATGTCGGGCCGCCCGCCGAAGGGATCGCGCGACCTCCTCCTCGAGCGCGGGCCGGAGGGGCTCGCGCGCTGGGCGCTCGAGGAGCGGCGGCTGCTCTTCACCGACACCACCATGCGCGACGCGCACCAGTCGCTGCTCGCGACGCGCGTGCGCACCGACGACCTGGTCCGCATCGCCCCCGCCACCGCCCGCCTCGCCGCAGGGCTCTTCTCGCTCGAGCTGTGGGGAGGCGCGACGTTCGACGTGTCGATGCGCTTCCTCAAGGAGGACCCCTGGGAGCGGCTCCACAAGCTCCGCGCCGCGATCCCGAACGTCCTCTTCCAGATGCTGCTCCGCGGCTCGAACGCGGTCGGGTACACGAACTACCCTGACAACGTGGTCGAGCGGTTCGTGGAGGAGGCCGCGAGGAGCGGGGTGGACGTCTTCCGCGTCTTCGACTCGCTCAACTGGACGAAGGGCATGACGGTCGCCTGCGAGGCGGTGCGGCGGCAGAAGAACGCCGTGCTGGAGGCGGCGCTCTGCTACACGGGCGACATCAGCGATCCGCGGCGCGACAAGTACCCGCTCGACTACTACGTGAAGCTCGCGAAGGAGCTCGAGCGCATGGGCGCACACTTCCTCGCGGTGAAGGACATGGCGGGGCTCCTGAAGCCCTTCGCCGCGGCGAAGCTGGTGAAGGCGCTCAAGGAGGCGGTGGGCATCCCCGTCCACCTGCACACCCACGACACCTCCGGCGTGGCGTCCGCGACGCTGCTCGAGGCGGCGCGGGCGGGCGTGGACGTGGTGGACGCCGCGCTCGCGCCCCTCTCCGGCCTCACCGCCCAGCCCAACCTGAACTCGCTCGCGGCCGTCCTGCGCGGCGAGGAGCGGGACCCGGCGCTCGACGAGGGCGGCCTGCAGGAGCTCGCCGCCTACTGGGAGACGGTGCGCGAGTGGTACGCGCCCTTCGAGTCCGGGCTGCGGAGCGGGACCGCCGAGGTCTATCGCCACGAGATCCCCGGCGGCCAGTACTCCAACTACAAGCCGCAGGTGGCCGGGCTCGGCCTCCTCGACCGGTGGGAGGAGTGCAAGGACATGTACCGGAAGGTGAACCTGCTCTTCGGGGACATCGTCAAGGTGACGCCGTCGTCCAAGGTCGTGGGCGACATGGCCATGTTCCTCGTGAAGAACGGCCTCGAGCCCGAGGACCTCTTCACGGAGAAGGGCAGGGACCTCGCCTTCCCGGAGTCGGTGGTCGGCCTCGCGAGGGGCATGCTCGGCCAGCCTCACGGCGGCTTCCCGGAGGAGCTCCGCCGGGTGATCCTGAAGGACCAGGAGCCCATCACGCGCCGCCCGGGCGAGCTGCTCGAGCCCGCCGACCTGGAGCGCGAGCGGGCGCGCGCGGCGGAGCGCGCCGGCGTACCGGTGGACGACAAGGCGCTCGTGTCGTGGCTGCTCTACCCGAACGTGTGGCCGGACCTCGTGCGTCACCGCGAGGAGTTCTCGGACACCTCCGTCGTCCCGACGCCGGTGTTCCTCTACGGGCTCGAGCCGGGGCAGGAGACCTCCATCGAGATCGAGCCCGGCAAGACGCTCATCGTGCGCCTCGTGACCGTCGGCAAGCTCGAGAAGGACGGCACGCGCGATCTCTTCTTCGAGCTGAACGGCGAGGCGCGCACCATCACCGTGCGCGACCAGTCCGCGGCGCAGGGGGCCCAGGCCCGGCCGAAGGCCGAGCGCGGGAACCCCGCCCACGTCGGCGCCCCCATGCCCGGCAAGGTCGTGAAGGTGAACGTGAAGGCCGGCGAGCAGGTGAAGGCCGGCGCGGTGCTGCTCGTCACCGAGGCGATGAAGATGGAGACGAACGTGAAGGCCAAGGCGGACTGCACCGTCGCCGAGGTCCGCTTCAAGGAGGGCGACAAGGTGGAGAAGGAGGACCTCCTCCTCGTGCTCGCGTGACCCGCCGGGCCGGCCGGGAAGGCGGCCCCGCTGCGCGCCGCGGCGCATGCCCGAAAGGCGCGCGGCCGCGACGTTGACGGATCGTCGCGATGGGCGCACTCGTCGGGCATGCCGCTCGAGTGGAGCCCGTCGCTCGCGGTCGGGGTCGCGGAGATCGACGCCGACCACGTCGAGCTGTTCCACCGGGCCGAGCGGCTCGTGCGCGCGCTGCGCACGGGCGATCGGGCGGGGGTCGAGGCGCTGTTCACGTACCTCGCCGGCTACGCGGAGCGGCACTTCCTCGCGGAGGAGCGGCTCATGGCCGCCGCCGGCTACCCGCGCCTCGAGGAGCACCGCGCCGCGCACGCCCGCTTCCGGGGTGAGCTCGAGCGCCACCTCCGCGCCCACGCGCGCGACGGCGGCAGCGCCGCCGCCGGCCTCGCGCTCCACAACTGGCTCTCCGACTGGCTGCGCGAGCACCTCGCCGGGCTCGATCGGGACCTGGCGCTGCATCTCGGGCGCTAGGCCTCCCCGGCGAGGCCCGATCGCGACGCCCCTCGGAGGGAGCGCGCACCCGGCGGACTCCGGGCGGCAGGGCCCGCTCGACCCGCCCGCCGACCCCGCCCAGCAGAAGCTCCTGCGGCCAGATGTCGCTCCCTCTATGAAGCAGATGGAGGAGCGCACGATGGCGTCCCCGGACAGCTCCGTCGCGCCACTGCCGGCCGCCCGGCCGGACGGTGGCGCGCGGGTGAACGACTTCTCGATCCAGGTCGCGACCGCGAACGGCTCGGGCTCGCAGAGCTCGAACACCGTGCTCCTGCGGGCGATCTTCCAGATGGGCGTGCCGGTCTCCGGCAAGAACCTGTTCCCGTCGAACATCGCGGGCCTGCCGACCTGGTACACGATCCGCGCCTCGCGGGACGGCTGGATCGCGCGGAAGAAGGAGGTGGACCTCCTCGTCGCGATGAACCCCGAGACGGCGCGCGACGACGTGCTCGGGCTCTCCGCCGGCGCGGCGGTGGTCTACGACGCGCCGCTCGCGCTCGCGGAGCTCCGGCCCGACCTCGTGTACTACCCGGTGGCGTTCGACGCGCTCGTCGAGCCGCTCACGAAGGAGCCGAAGCTCCGGCGGCTCCTCCGCAACATGGCGTACGTGGGCGTCCTCGCGCGGCTGCTCGACCTCGACCTCGGCGAGGTGGAGCACGCCATCGAGAAGCAGTTTCCGGGCAAGCCCAGGGCCCGCGACCTGAACGTCGCGGCGGCGCGGGCCGGCTTCGACCACGCGGCGACGCTCGAGAAGCGCGATCCGCTGGTCGTGCGCCGGATGGACCGGACGGCGGGGAAGATCCTGGTGGACGGCAACGCCGCGGCGGCGATGGGCGCCCTCTTCGCGGGCGTCACGGTCGTCGCCTGGTACCCCATCACGCCCTCGTCCTCGCTCGTCGAGACGCTCATCGGCCACCTCCGCAGGTACCGCATCGGCCCGGACGGCAAGGCGACCTTCGCGGTGGTGCAGGCCGAGGACGAGCTCGCGGCGGTGGGGATGGCCATCGGGGCGGGCTGGGCCGGCGCGCGGGCGATGACCGCCACGGCCGGACCGGGCGTCTCCCTCATGAGCGAGTTCGCCGGGCTCGCGTACTACGCGGAGATCCCCGCGGTGATCTTCGACGTCCAGCGGGTCGGCCCGTCGACGGGGCTCCCCACGCGCACCGCCCAGGGCGACGTGCTCTCGACGGCGTTCCTCTCCCACGGCGACACGCGCCACGTGCTGCTCTTCCCGGGGTCGGTCGAGGAGTGCTTCACGATGGGGGTGGACGCGTTCGATCTCGCCGAGCGCCTCCAGACGCCGGTGTTCGTGATGACCGACCTCGATCTCGGCATGAACGTGTGGATGTCCGACCCCTTCCCGTACCCGGCGCGCCCGCTCGATCGCGGGAAGGTGCTCGGGAAGGACGACCTCGACCGGCTGGGCGGATTCGCGCGGTACGCCGACGTGGACGGCGACGGGATCGGCTGGCGCACGCTGCCGGGCACGCCGCACCCGAAGGCCGCCTACTTCACGCGCGGCACGGGCCACGACGAGCAGGCCGCCTACAGCGAGGACCCGCGCACGTTCGAGCGGAACCTCGCCCGGCTCGAGAAGAAGCTCGACGGCGCGCGCGACCTCCTGCCCGCGCCGGTGCGGGAGGGCTCCGGCGAGGCGAAGCTCGGCCTCCTCGCCTACGGCTCCTCCGATCCGGCGCTCCGCGAGGCGCGCGATCAGCTCCGCCGCGAGGCGGGGCTCGACTCCGACTACCTGCGCGTGCGCGCCTACCCGTTCTCGCGCGAGGTGCGCGAGTTCGTGGAGGCGCACGAGCGGGTGTACGTGGTGGAGCAGAACCGCGACGGGCAGCTCGCGGCGCTGCTGAAGCTCGATCTGCCGGCCGCGCTCGTCCCGCGGCTCCGCCCCGTCCCGCACCTCGACGGGCTGCCGCTCGACGCCCGCACGGTGTCCGACGCGATCCGCGCCGAGGAGGCGCGCTGACATGGCCACCCCCGCGACCCCCGCCGCCCCGCGCACCAACCGGCTCGGCCTCAGCGTCGTCGAGTACAAGGGCGCGAAGAGCACGCTCTGCGCCGGCTGCGGCCACAACGCGATCTCCGAGCGCATCCTGGAGGCGATGTACGAGATGGGGGTGCCCCCCGAGCGCGTCGCCAAGCTCTCCGGGATCGGCTGCTCGTCGAAGAGCCCCGCCTACTTCATGAGCCGCTCGCACGCGTTCAACGCGCTGCACGGGCGCATGCCGTCCGTCGCGACCGGCGCGGTCCTCGCGAACCGCGAGCTCCTCGCGCTCGGCGTCTCCGGCGACGGGGACACCGCCTCCATCGGGATCGGCCAGTTCGTGCACCTCATGCGCCGGAACCTCCCGATCCTCTACGTCGTCGAGAACAACGGCGTGTACGGGCTCACGAAGGGGCAGTTCTCGGCGACGGCCGATCTCGGGGCGAAGCTCAAGACCGGCGTGCAGAACGACCTGCCCGCCATCGACCTCTGCACGCTCGCGATCCAGCTCGGCGCCACGTTCGTCGGCCGCTCCTTCTCGGGCGACAAGCGCCAGCTCTCGGCCATGCTGCGGGCGGCGCTCGCGCACCGGGGGACGGCGATGCTCGACGTGGTCTCGCCCTGCGTCACGTTCAACGACCACGAGGGCTCGACCAAGTCCTACGCGTACATGAAGGAGCACGACGTCCCGCTGCACGAGCTCCAGTTCGTGCCGGCGTTCGAGGACCTCGCGGTCGAGTACGACCCGGGGACCACCGTGGACGTGACGATGCACGACGGCTCGCACCTGCGGCTGCGCAAGCTGGAGGAGGGGTACGATCCGCGCGACCGCGGCCGGGCGATGTCGCGCCTCGTCGAGGCGCAGGCGGGCGGCGACGTGCTCACCGGCGTGCTCTTCGTGGACGCGAAGGCGCCGAGCCTCGTCGATCTCCTGAACCTCGTGGACGCGCCGCTCGCGACGCTGCCCGCGGAGGCGGTGCGGCCGCCGCGGGAGGTGCTCGACGCCCTCATGGACGCGCTCCGCTGAGCCACCGGCGGCCGCGGCGCGGACGTCGAGGGTCAGCCGCGCTTCGCCGCCGGCCCGCCGCGCTCCACCGGCAATCCACGGCCGAGCCAGTCCGGCAGGCCGCCCTGGTAGACGTGGAGGTTCTTGTAGCCCATCTCGGCCGCCGCACGGGCGGCCTCCTGGCTCAGCGTTCAGCCGCCGCCGCGGCAGTAGAAGACGATGGGCGCCGCGCGGTCCTTCGGGAGGGAGCCCTGGTACGCCTTCGTCCACGCCGCCGGGATGCTTATGGCGCCCGGCAGGTGGGCCTCGGCGTACTCCTCGGGGCTGCGGCTGTCCACGAGGACGGCCTTCCGCGCGCCGGAGACGAGCGCCCGGACCTCGTCGGCGCCGACGGTCCTGACCTGGGCGCCGGCCGCGCCCGGCAGGACGAGCGCGGCGAGGACGGCTGCCACGGCGATGAGGCTCGAGCGCACGGCGTTCCTCCGGCTGCGGGGGCGGCGAGAGGCCGCCGCCCGATGAGAGCCGCGGGAGGGATGGAGGGTTCGGCCGGGGCCGGCCGTCGGGCCCTCAGCCGCGGGCGAGCAGCGCGGGCCACCAGCGGAACGTGCACGCGTCCTTGCCGGACTGCTGCACCACCGTCCCGTCCCAGCCCTGGTCGAGGGCGCCGGTCGTGCAGCCCTGGGCGCCCTCACGGATCGTGATGCGACCGCAGAGCCGGCCCGAGGGCGCGACGAGCTCGATCCGCTGCACGCAGTCGGGCGCGGCCACGCCGGCGGGCTCCAGGGCGGCGTAGCCCGCGTTGCCGCGCGTGAGGCGGTACCCCCAGCGCGCGCGCTCCGCGAGCCAGGCCGGCAGGGGCTCCGAGCGCGCGGCGAGCGGCGCGTAGCGGCGCAGCCAGCTCCCGTCCGAGCGGACCGCGAGCCCGCCGTCGAGGAGCGGCGCGACGTCCACGTCGTGGCTGAGCCCCTCGCCGACGACGGCGGCGGAGGCCTCGGGCTCGCCGGCGTCGGCCACCGCCGCGCCCGAGGGCTCGACCCAGTGCGCGCGGAGGTAGGCGGAGTCCTGGAAGAGCATGAGCGCGGCGCCGGTGATGGAGACGCCGGCGGCCATGAAGTACGGCTCCGCCGCGTCGGGGTCGGACGACACCGGCACCGCCTCGGGCCAGCGGGGCGCCCCGCTCGCGTCGAAGCGGAACGCGTCGAGCGCGTTCCAGTGGTTGCCGGCCACCGTGACCGAGCGGAACAGCACCACGCTCCCGCCCTGGGGATCCTGCGCCAGCCTCGAGCGGAAGCCGGTGCGCAGCGCCGGGTCCGGCGAGATCGGGGAGGCGCGGCGCACCCGCCCGTCGGGCGCGATCGAGACGTGCTCGACCGTGCCGGCCGCTCCGGCGAGCCCCTGCCAGCCGTCCGGCGCGGCGACGAGCGCCTCGGCCGCGAAGGTGCCCAGCGGGCTACCGTCGCGGGAGCGCGCCTGCCAGGTGAGCGCACCCGCCGCGTCGCGCACGCCGAGCGCGACCGCGCCGGTCCCGTCGGCGCTGCCGGCGACGCAGGTACCGCCCGCGGGGGCGGTCAGCCGGACGGTCACCGGCTCGGGCGCAGCGGTGGGGACGAGCGCGTCGCACTCGGCGGCGGCGTCGAGCCGCTCGAGGTCCAGGGAGGCCGCTCCGGGCGCGCCCGACGCGGCGATGGGGCTGGAGGACGGCGGCGGTGGCACATCGGGACCCGCCGCGCCGGCGGTGGCGCCCGAGGAGGGCGGACCGCCCGCGCCGCCGCACGCCAGGAGCGCCCCGAGGGCCGACGCGGCGAGGAGGAGGACGGACGGCCGAGGTGCGAGGAGGTGGTTGGCGGGGCGCATGGCGGGGACAGTGTCGGCACGCCGATGGGGCTCCGCCTGCCTGCTCCCCTGATTTTCTCGGCCTCGCCCGCGCCGGGCGGGCCCTGGCGTGCCGCGCCGCCCAAGGTTAGGAGCCGGGCATGCCCAGGGCCATCCGCTTCCACGAGACCGGCGGGCCGGAGGTGCTCCGGCTCGAGGACGTCCAGGTCGGCGCGCCCGGCGCGGGCGAGGCGCGCGTCCGCCACACCGCGATCGGCGTGAACTTCGTCGACATCTACCACCGCTCCGGGCTCTACCCGCTGCCGCTCCCGTCCGGCGTCGGGGTCGAGGGCGCCGGCGTGGTGGAGGCGGTCGGCGCCGGCGTCACGCACGTGCACGCCGGCGATCGCGTGGCCTACACCGGGCCGCCGGGCTCGTACTCGGAGGTGCGGCTCGTCCCGGCGGACCGGCTCGTGAAGCTGCCCGACGACATCGCCGATCGCACGGCCGCGGCGGTCCTGACGAAGGGGCTCACGGTGCACGCGCTGGTGCGGCGCACGCACGCGGTCCGTGCGGGAGAGACGGTGCTCCTGCAGGCCGCCGCCGGCGGCGTCGGGCTCATCGCGGTGCAGTGGCTGAAGGCGCTCGGCGCGACCGTCATCGGGACCGTCGGCTCGGACGAGAAGGCGGAGATCGCGCGCGCCCACGGCTGCGACCACGTGATCGTCTACACGCGCGAGGACTTCCCGAGGCGCGTGCGCGAGATCACCGGCGGCGCGGGCGTCCCGGTCGTCTACGACTCCGTCGGCAAGGCCACCTTCGACGGATCGCTCGACTGCCTCTCGCCCCTCGGGCTGATGGTCCTCTTCGGGAACGCCTCCGGGTCGGTCCCGCCGTTCGACCCCGCCGTGCTCGGGCGGAAGGGCTCGCTCTTCCTCACGCGGCCGTCGGTCTTCACGTACATCGCCCGGCGGGAGGACCTCGAGCGCGGGGCCGCCGCGCTCTTCGAGATGCTGCGGACCGGGAAGGTGAGGGTGCAGATCGGCCGGACCCTGCCGCTCGCGGAGGCCGCCGACGCGCAGCGGGCGCTCGCGGCGCGCGAGACCACCGGGTCGGTGGTGCTCTTGCCCTGACGCGCAGGGTCTAGCGGCCGCTCGCCCGCCGAAATACGATGCCGACCTTTGCGCGAACCGCGCGCGGGAGGCATCTCTTTGTACGCACCTTCCTACCTGAGCGGCCCGTCCTCGGCGCCGCTCCTCGGCGAGACCATCGGGGAGAACCTGCGCCGCACCGTGACCCGGTTCCCGGAGCGCGAGGCGCTCGTCTCGGTCCAGCAGGGGTACCGCGCGACGTACCGCGAGCTCTGGGAGCAGACCTCCGAGATCGCGCGGGCGCTGCTCGTCCGCGGCGTGCGCAAGGGCGACCGCGTCGGGCTCTGGTCGCCGAACCGGTTCGAGTGGGTGGTGCTCCAGTACGCCTGCGCCCGCGTGGGCGCGATCCTCGTGAACGTGAACCCCGCCTACCGCGTGCACGAGCTCGAGTACGCGCTCCGGCACGCGGGCGTCTCGACGCTCCTGCTCGCGCGCGCGTTCCGCCAGGCCGACTACGTCACGATGGTGCGGGAGGTCCGGCTCCGCTGCCCGGAGCTGCGGCAGACGATCGTCATCGACGAGGAGTGGACCGACCTCCGGCAGGACGCGCGCCGCCTCTCCGAGGAGGAGCTCTCGCGCGTCGAGCGCGACCTGCAGTTCGACGAGCCGATCAACATCCAGTACACGAGCGGCACGACCGGCTTCCCGAAGGGCGCGACGCTCTCGCACCACAACATCCTCAACAACGGCTACTTCGTCGCGCAGTACCTCCGCTACACCGAGGAGGACCGCGTCTGCATCCCGGTGCCCTTCTACCACTGCTTCGGCATGGTGATGGGGAACCTCGCCTGCACCACGCACGGCGCGGCGATGGTGATCCCGGCGGAGAGCTTCGAGCCACAGTCGGTGATGCGGACCGTGCAGGAGGAGCGCTGCACCTCGCTCTACGGCGTCCCGACGATGTTCATCGCCGAGCTCGACCACCCGGAGTTCTCCGCGTTCGACTTCTCGTCGCTCCGCACCGGCATCATGGCGGGCTCGCCCTGCCCGATCGAGGTGATGAAGCGGGTCCAGCGGGACATGCACATGCCGGAGGTCACGATCTGCTACGGCATGACCGAGACCTCGCCGGTGTCCACGCAGTCGCGCCCGGACGATCCGCTCGAGAAGCGGGTCACCACCGTCGGCCAGGTCCACCCGCACGTCGAGATCAAGGTCGTCGATCCGACCACCGGGCGCGTCGTGCCGCGGGGCACGCCGGGCGAGCTGTGCACGCGCGGCTACTCGGTGATGATCGGCTACTGGAACGACGCGCCCGCGTCGCGCGACGCGATCGACACCGGGCGCTGGATGCACACGGGCGATCTCGCCACGGTGGACGCCGACGGCTACGTGAAGATCGTCGGCCGCATCAAGGACATGGTCCTGCGCGGCGGGGAGAACGTCTTCCCGCGCGAGGTGGAGGAGTTCCTCTACACGCTCCCCGGCGTCTCCGACGTGCAGGTGATCGGGGTGCCGGACGCGAAGTACGGCGAGGAGCTCATGGCGTGGGTGAAGCTGCGCCCCGGCGTGACGCTCACGGGCGACGATCTCCGGCGGCTCTGCCGCGGCAAGATCGCGACCTACAAGATCCCCCGCTACTACAAGTTCGTGGACGCGTTCCCGATGACGGTCACCGGCAAGGTCCAGAAGTTCCGCATGCGCGAGCAGGCGATCCAGGAGCTCGGGCTCGAGAAGGCCGCCCGGATCGAAACCGCCTAGCACCTCGACCCTCGAGCCCCGCGGCGGAGGGAGCCCGCGGGGCGCTTGAATAGGCGCGCCGCGCCTGCCGTCGCGATCGCGGCGAGCCGAGTCGAAGGTGCACGCTCGGAGAAGGGGCTCGCTCCCTCGCGCGCCGCGCGGGCGGATGGAACGTCGAGGGGTGGACGGGCGCCGCTGCGTCCGCCTCCGCCCCCTGGCGTGCATCGACCCGCTCGCAGACGCCAGGTTTCCCGGACGGCGGGAGAGTGCGCACCTTCTCGCTTGCGGGCGCGACGCCCGCCACAGGGAGGGGAGTTGACCATGAGAAAGATCGCAATCGTGGGCGCGCTGGCCGCGCTCGCCTGGGCGCAGGGCGTCCGGGCGGAGGATCCGGCGAAGGCGGAGGCCGAGGCGCAGGAGAAGGTCCAGAAGGCGGAGGCCAAGGCGCACGAGAAGACCGCAGAGGCCCAGGCGGACGCGCAGAAGAAGACCGCCGAGGCGCAGAAGGACGTCCGCAAGGAGAAGGCGGAGGCTCAGGAGAAGGTGCAGGACGCGCGCAGGGACGAGATGCGCCAGGGCACCGCGGCGGGCACGGGCACCGGCTCGATGGCGGCGCGCGACGAGCGGAAGCACCCGATGTTCGAGGGCAAGGACAACTACGAGGTGAAGGGCAAGATCGAGGCCGTCACTGCGAGCTCGATCACCGTCCGTCGCGACGAGCTGCCGGCGGCCAAGCTGAGCGTCGATCACAACACGAAGATCGAGCTCGACGGCCAGCACGTCGCCGCGTCCCAGCTGAAGCAGGGGCAGGACGTGAAGGCGTCGTTCAACCTCAAGGACGACAAGCCGCTGGCCGTGGAGATCAAGGCCGAGAAGATGAAGTAGCGCCGCAGGCGGCGTTTGCTCGAAGGGCTCCCCGGACGTCTCCGGGGAGCCCCTTGCATTTGCGAGGCGCCTGGCGCGAGCGCCGGCTCCGCGGCCTCCTCCTCGACCCGCTCCTCGCGGGTGTCCGCGGGGGCCGTGCGCCGGAGGACGCCTTCTCTGCGCCATGAGGGAGGCCCCGCTCCTCGCCCTGCGCAGCGCCTGGCCCGGCGGTAGCTTCGTTCTCGACCCATGAGCGTCGCCCTGGTCCTCCTCGCATCCGCAGCGCTGTGCGCCGGCGCGCCCGAGCTGCCTCCGCCGGATCCCTCGGCCGCGGCGGCGCCCGCGGAGGGCGCGCAGGCGGGGGACGCACCGCGCAGCGCGCCGGCGGCGCCGGCGTCGCAGGCCACGGACCCCGCGCCGCAGGAGTCACGCCCTCGAGCAGCTCCGCCGCCGCCTCCTCCGGCGCCGCCGACCGAGCCCGGAGAGCGGTCCGCCGAGACCTCCGCCCATCAGTCCGGGCACGTCGCAGCCGCCGAGGCGACGCACCGCGGGAGCCGCTGGTTCGCGCTACCGGTCCTGTTCTGGCTTCCCGAGACCCGGCTCGGCTTCGGCGTGAGCGGCGGCCTCCATCTCCACCTCGACGGCGCTCCGCGGACGAGCAGCCTCTTCGCCGGCGCCGTCTACACGCTGCAGCGGCAGGGCTCGCTGGACGTCGCGGGGGACGTCTACCTCCCGGGCGGTGCGCTCCTGTCCGGGCGCGCGCGCGTCGTCCACTTCCCCGACGTGTTCTACGGGATAGGCCCGCACACCACGACCGCGCAGCGCGAGGACTTCACCCGCCGCGCGGCCGAGCTGGTGATCGCCGCCGAGTTCCCGATCGTCGCGCACCTGAGCGCCGGGCCGCGCCTGGACCTCCGTGCGGAGGAGATCCGCGACCGGCGGCCGGGAAGCGCGCTCGCGGAAGGCGACGTCACCGGGTGGAACGGCTACTCCGCGGCCGCGCTCGGCGCGAGCGCGCGCTGGGACTCGCGGGACAGCGCCTTCTGGCCCACCACGGGGACCCTGGCGCAGACCTGGTACGTCTACGCGCCGGAGGGGTTCGGCCGGAGCCACGGCTTCGGGCGCGGGGTCCTGGAGGTGAGCCGGTTCCTGGGGCTCGGCCGCGGGCGCGTGCTCGGGCTCGACGGCTACGCCGAGGGCGCCCACGGCGACCCACCGTTCACGCTGCTGCCGAAGCTCGGAAGCACCCACTTCCTGCGCGGCGTCCGGGAGGGCCGCTACCGCGACCGGCTCGACTGGGCGGCGCAGGCGGAGCTGCGGGTGCCGGTCTGGCAGCGGATCAGCGCCACCACCTTCGCGGCGGCGGGCGCCGTCGCCCCGGGGCTCCGGGACCTCTCGCTGCGGACCGTGCAGGTCACCGGCGGCGCCGGCCTGCGCTTCCGGCTCACGGAGGAGGGCGCCAACATCCGGCTCGACCTGGCCGCGAGCCGGACGGGCGTCGAGGTGTACGTGCTCGTGCTGGAGGCGTTCTAAACGACAGTTCGTGCTTCGCGATCACCTTCGGTGACGCGAATCACGCTGTCGTTTAGCCATGTTCGAACGGGGGCTGCGCCCCCGCCCCGCCGGGCGAAGCTCGTCGGGGCCCCACCCCTGCTCGCCGGGTCCCGTGCGCCGCCGCGAGCGGCTTCGCCGCTTCCGCGGCGTCGCCCCGGCGGGCTCGCTTCGCTCGCCTGTTCGCGAGTCATGATTGGCCGTTCAGCGAACGGGCGGGCGTGCCGCGCCCCCCGCCGCCGCGTGCGCGCCGTGCTCCGGACGGCCCGGCTGCACGGGGCGAGCCGCTGGTGCCTAGCTTCCCGCTCAGGGGGAGCGGATGACATCCCAGGGCAGGTCGAGGGGCGAGGCGCAGGGCTCGCGCGCGTCCTCGAGCGAAACATCGCCTCGATCCTCGCGCGGCGGCGCGTGGACGAGCGGCGCGCGGCGCTGCAGGACCGGCTCGCCGAGCGCATCGGCCGCTTCGCGGGCTCGATGACGTTCGTCTACCTGCACCTCGTGATCGTGGCCCTCTGGATCGCGGCGAACGTGGGCCTGCTGCCGGGCGCCCCGCGCTTCGACGCGGACTTCGTGAAGCTCGCCACCGCCGCGTCCGTGGAGGCGATCTTCCTCTCCACGTTCGTGCTCGTGATGCAGAACCGGATGGCCGCGGTGGCCGACCGGCGGGCCGATCTCGACCTGCAGATCAGCCTGCTCGGCGAGCACGAGGTGACGCGGCTCATCCGGCTCGTCGCCGCGATCGCGGAGCGCATGGGCATCGAGGAGTCGCGGAGCGCCGAGCTCGAGGAGCTCGGGCGCGACGTCCGCCCGGAGGCCGTGCTCGACCGCATCGAGCGCGCCGAGGGGGACGAGCCGCGCGAGGGCGCGCCGCCGCCCACGTGACGGCCGCCGCCGCTCCACCGTCAGGGCTCGGCGGCCCCGGGGGCGAGGCCCCGCGCCTCGCGCCACAGCGCGCGGGCGACGAGCGCGGCGAGCACGAGCCAGAGCAGGGTGCGGACCACCGCGGTGGGGTGGAACAGGTGGTCGCGGAACCAAGGCTCCCAGCGCCGGGCCCGGACCTCGAACGCCACGTGGAAGTCCCAGATCGACGCTGCCGTGAGCGCCGCGAACAGCGTCGCGGGCGCGGCGGCGAGCGCGCCGGCGAGGAAGCCGTAGAGCGCGTACTGCGGGCTCCACACCTTGTTCGTCGCGATCCACACGACGAGCGCGAGCGCCGTCGCGAGCCGGGCGGCCCGCGCCGCATCCCCGCCCCGGCGGGCCGCGAGGAAGGTCGCCGCGGCGCCGGCGAGCGCGGCGAGCGCGAGCGGCCCCGCGGACAGCGCCTCGAGGAGCGGCCCGCGCGGGATGGCGAAGGCGTCCCAGATGGAGTTCTCCGCGCCTCGCCCGGCGTTGAACCGGAAGAACCAGCTCCACCGCTCCGGCGCCGCGAGCGCGAAGGGGAGGTTCACGGCGAGGACGACGCCGGCGAGCGCCGCCGCGTAGCGGAGGAGCGCGCGCAGGCGCGGACCGGGCCTCGACGCCAGCGCGGCGAGGGCGGGCGGGACGAGCGCCGCCGGGAAGAGCTTCGCCGAGACGCCGAGCGCCGCCAGCGCGCCGCTGCCGGCGACGCGACCGCGCTCCTCCGCGAGGAGCGCGAGGGCGAGGAGCGCGATGGGGAGGAGATCCCAGTTGAGCCCGGCGTAGTAGACGAGCGCCGGGGTCGCGCCGAGCCACCACGGGCGCGCGCCGGGGAGCCGCGCGAGCGCGAGGAGCGTCACCGCGAGGCAGGCCGCGAGGAAGAGGTAGGTGGCGGTGAAGTGACCGAGCGCGCCGCCGGGGACGTACGACGGCAGCCAGAGCGCGAGCCCCAGCAGGACCGGGTACTCGATCCGATCCTCGAGGTAGGGCAGCGGGTGCGCGCCCCCGAGGTAGCGATCCCCGTGCAGCGCGATGACGTCGGAGTAGCAGTGGTGCTGGAACGACCAGAACCGGTACCCCGCCCCGGCGTGCGCAGCGCCGCGCGCGACGTTGAGGTAGCCGGCCGCGAGCCACAGGGCCGCCAGCGCGGCGGTGACGGCGAGGGAGCGGCGATCCACGGCGAGGGAATAGCACGCCGACCGGCGGCCGGTCGCGCGATGGAGCGGATGGGGCGCCGGAGGAGGTGATCGCCCCGGCGTGCATCGATGTGTAACATCGGCGCGTGGCCTCGCTCACCGGGCTCGCCCAGACGCTCGCCGACGCCGTCTCGCGCACCGGGCCGGTGGCGCCCCTCATCCTCTTCGCGGCGAGCTTCGTCGAGTACGTGTTCCCGCCGTTCCCGGGCGATCTCGTCGTCGTGCTCGGCGCCTGGTACGCGGTGCAGGGAGAGCTCTCCTGGCCCGTCACCTTCGTGTCGGTCACCGCCGGCGCGGTGCTGGGGGCCTGGGTCGACTACCGGATCGGCGCCGCCCTGGGGCGCCGCCTCGATCGGCGCCTCGCAGAGCGGCGGCCGCTCTCGGAGGAGCGGCTGCTGCGCTTCGAGGCGAGCTACCGGCGCTGGGGCGCGCTCCTCCTCGTCGCGAACCGCTTCTTCCCGGGGCTCCGGGCCTTCTTCTTCCTCGCCGCGGGCGCGTCGGGGATCCCGCTCCGCAGCGTGCTCCTCTACGGCGGCCTCTCCGCGGCGCTCTGGAACGCCGTGCTGCTCGGGGCCGGGGCGCTGGTCGCGCACAACGTGGAGGAGCTCCTGCTCCTCTTCGAGCGCTACACGCGCGCCGCCTGGATCGTCGTGGCGATCGTCGCCGCGCTCGCGCTCGCGGCCGTGCTGTGGCGCCGGCGCGCCGCGCGGCGGGCCGCCCGCGCCGGTGAGGGACGGTGAGCCTCGCCGCCGCGCTCGTGCTCGTCGTGGGGCTCGCGCTGCCCGACGGGAGCGCGCGCTACCGCGTCGAGGTGGGCGGCGTCCCGGTCGGCGCGGCCGAGCTCGCCGTGCGCTGCGAGGGGCCGCGCTGCCGGGCGGTGCTGCAGACGCGCCTGCGGCTCCCGGAGGAGGCCGGCGGCGCGGTGACCGCCCGCCGCTTCGAGACCGAGGTCGATCGCGAGGGCGTCGCCACCGGCGAAATCCTCAGGACGCGCGACGGAGTGGTCACGCACGAGGCCGCGCCGGCCGGGCGCGTCCCGGCGGCGCTCGCCGAGCTCCTGCTCGCCTCCGCCGCGAGGGAGGGCGAGGGGACCGCCTGCCTCGAGGCGTTCGAGGAGGAGACGCTCGCCGCCGGTCGGGCGTGCGGCGCCTGGGCGTCGGGCGCGCTCGACGCGACCGTGCTGGGCGTGCGCGAGCGCGTCACGCCCGGTCCGGGAGGCTTCCCGGCCGCGATCGAGCTCCCCGAGCAGGGGACGCGCTTCGTCCGCGACGGGCGAGCCGCAGTGCCCGGGCGGCCGCCGCGCCTGTCGGTTCGTGTCCCCGGCCCGGTCGATCCCGTCCTCGCGTCGAGCTTCTGCGGCGTGTCGCTCGACCCGCCGGCGCCCGCGCCGGCGACCCCGCTCCCCGCGCCTGCCGCGCCGGGCGCGAGCTGCCGGGAGAAGACCGCCGCCTACCTCGCGCGCGCAAGGGGCCGCGGACACGTGGGTCGCACCGCGCTCGGGGTGGCCTGGGACGGGAGAGGCTTCGTCTGGCACGCGTGGGCCGAGCTCCGCGACGGGGATCGCTACGTCCCGGTCGACCCTTCGTTCGGTGAGCTCCCCGCGCGCGGTCCGCGCTTCACGCTCGCGCGCTTCGCGCCCGGCGATCGCGCAGGAGCGCTCGCCGCCGGGAGGCGCGTGCTGGCGTGCTGGGGGCGGGCGGCGGTGCTGGCGCGGTGAGACCTCCGGGCGCCGGCGCGCCTCCGGCCGCATCTTCCCGGCGTGGACCTCATCGCGCGGTACGTGGAAGACCACCTCGCCCTGTCGCTCGGCGGCGTACGGCTCGCTCGCCGGGCGCTAGCCTCGAACCGCGGCTCGCCCTACGCGGAGCCGCTCGAGCGCCTCCTTCCCGAGCTCCAGGAGGATCGGGAGCTCGTCCGCGACGTCTTGAAGGCGCTCGGCGGCACGCCGAGCGGGCTCAAGGAGACGGCGGTCATGCTCGGCGAGCTGGCCGGGCGGCTGAAGCTGAACGGGCGCCTCCTCTCCTACTCGCCGCTGTCGCGCGTCTGGGAGCTCGAGGCGCTCGCCGCCGGCAGCGAGTCGCGGCGCGGCCTCTGGAGCGCGCTGGCCCGCGCGCAGCGGCACGAGCCCCGCCTCGAAGGTTTCGACCTCGGGGCCCTCGAGGCGCGCGCGCGGCGTCATCGCGACGAGCTCGAGCGCTGGCGGCTCAAGGCAGCGGAGGAAGCGTTCGGGACCGCGCCGCGCCGGCGCGCCAAGAGCCGGAGCGCCGCCCCGCAGCCCGCGCGTTGAAGGCCGTCCAGCGGGCCCGCCCCGGACCGCCGTCCGTCACGCGATGGAGCCCGCCCGTCGCGCGAGGAAGCGCAGGAACGCGGTCGCCTTCGGCACGAGGGTCGAGAGGTCCACCTCCTCGCCGGTGGTGTGGAAGCCCTTCCCCCGCGGCCCGAGCCCGTCGATCGAGGGGATCCCCGCCGCGCCGGTGGTGCAGGCGTCGGAGCCGCCGCCGACGAGGGGCGCCTCGCCCTGGCCGAGCCCGCTCTCGCGCTGGCAGTCGCCGTACTCCTTGGCGAGCGCCGACGAGGCCTGCGTGCGCTCGAGCGGATCTCGCCAGCCGCCGTGCGAGAGCTCGAGGGTCGTGCCGGGGACGGCCGCCTCCGCCGCGATCGCCTGGATCGCCTCGCCGAGGCGCTGCCCGTCCTCCACCGTCTCGAAGCGCAGGTCCACGTCGCAGCGGGCCTCGGCCGGCACGGTGTTCTTGGTCGTGCCGCCGGACACGAGCCCGACGCTCACCGTGAGGCCGCGCTCGTAGTCGGTGAGCGCCTGGACGCGATCGACGAAGCGCGCGATCGACCAGATCGCGTTCCGACCCTTGTCGTGCTCGTTCCCCGCGTGGGCGGCGACGCCGCGCGCCTCGGCGTGGATCGAGCCCACCCCCTTGCGCCGCGTGACGAGCAGATCGCCCGGCCGGCCCGACTCGAAGCCGAGCGCGCAGGCGGCGCCCTGCGCGTGCGCGCGGATGAGCGGCTGCGACTCCGGGGAGCCCACCTCCTCGTCGGCGACGAGGATGCCCTTCACCGGCACGCGCTCGAGGAGGCCCGCGCGCTTGGCGGCGACGAGCCCGTACAGCATCACCGCGATGCCGCCCTTCATGTCGAAGACGCCCGGCCCCACCGCGCGGCTCCCCTCGCGCCGGAAGCCCTCGAAGGTGCCCGGCGGGAACACCGTGTCGGTGTGGCCGACGAGGAACACCGGCGCGCCGTCCGCAGGCCCGCTGAAGACGAGGTGCGGGCCGAAGCGCGTCGAGGGGCGGAGCTCGACGGCGAAGCCGAGCGTGCGGAGCTGTCCCGCGACGAGGTTCGCGACCGCCTGCACGCCGGCCTTGTTCGCTGTGAAGGAGTTGACTGCCACGAGCCGCTCGAGGAGCGACTCGAGCGCGCCGCGCTGGCCCGAGAGCCAGTGGAGGGCGTCGTCGATGCGGCCGGCCATGAGGGCGAGACCTCCGGTGCGCGAGCGCGGGGGCGACCTCGCCCTCGGCGGGCCGCGCCGGCCGCTGGCCGGGCGCGGGAGACCCCGGTATAAGGGCGGCGCATGGCACCGGGCAAGCGCTACCGGGCCGCGGTGATCGGCGGCTCGGGCTACGGCGGCGCGGAGATGATCCGCCGCCTCCTCATCCACCCCGACGTGGAGCTCGTCCGCGTCGCCTCGATCGACTTCGTGGGGGAGCCGCTCGCCGCGGCGGACCCCGCGCTCGAGGGCGTGACCGACCTCGTCTTCGAGGGCCTGCCGCCCGCCGAGGCGGCGAAGGGAGTGGACGTCGTCCTCCTCGGCCTCCCGCACACGGTCGCGGCGTCCAAGGTCCCCGAGCTCGCCGCGCTCCCCGGCCTCAAGATCGTGGACATGAGCGGCGACTTCCGCCTGAAGGACGTCGCCGCGTACGAGCGCTGGTACAAGCACACGCACCCCTGCCCGGAGCGGCTCCGCGACTTCGTCTACGGGCTGCCCGAGCTGAACCGCGAGCAGCTCCGCGCCGCCCGCTTCGTGGCCTCGCCCGGCTGCTTCGCGACCACCATCGAGCTCGCGCTCCTGCCGCTCGCGCGGGCCGGGCTCCTCGAGGGCGTCGTCCACGTGCAGGGCATCACCGGCTCGTCCGGCTCGGGGGTCGCGCCGTCGGCGGGCACGCACCACCCGGTCCGCGCGAACAACCTCCGCACCTACAAGCCGCTCGAGCACCAGCACGTCCCGGAGATCACCGAGACGCTCGCGCAGGCGGGCGCGAGGGACCTCGCGCTCCGCTTCGTGCCGGTGTCGGCGCCGCTCTCGCGCGGGATCTTCGCGACCGCCTTCCTCGAGCTGCCGGAGGAGTGGACGCAGGAGCGGCTCGACCGGCTCCTCCGCGAGACCTACGCCGGCGAGCCGTTCGTGCGGGTCCCGCGAAAGCGCCTCCCGGAGGTGGCCGCGGTCTCCGGCTCGAACTACGCCGAGGTGGGCATCTCGGCCGGCCCGGCGCGCGCGGGGCGGCGCACCGTCACCTGCTTCGGCGCGACCGACAACCTCGTGAAGGGCGGGGCGGGGCAGGCCATCCAGAACATGAACCTCATCCTCGGGCTCGACGAGAAGGCCTCGCTCGCCGACCCGGGCCCGTGGCCGCCATGAAGACCATCGTGCTGAAGCTCGGGGGCGAGATCGTCCACGCGCCCGAGCTCTCCGTCATCGCCCGCGACCTGCGCACGCTCGTCGACGGCTTCAACCGCGTGGCGATCGTCCACGGCGGCGGCCCGCAGGCCACCGCGCTCCAGAAGACGCTCGGCCTCGAGACGCGCATGGTGGCCGGCCGCCGCTTCACCGACGCGCAGACGCTCGAGGTGATGAAGTACGTCGTCGCCGGGCAGCTCAACGTCGATCTCTGCGCCCGGCTGCTCGCGAACGGCGTCATGGGCGTGGGCCTGCACGGCGCGAGCGGGCACATGGTCCAGGCGCGCCGCCGCCCGCCCCGCGTGATGAAGGGGGCCGGGCCGGAGCCGGTGGACCTGGGCCTCGTCGGCGACGTCCTCGGCTTCAACCTGCCGCTCCTCGGCGATCTCTTCGAGCGGCGCTACGTCCCGGTCATCGCCTGCCTCGGCTGCGACGCGCAGGGCCAGCTGCTCAACATCAACGGCGACACCGTGGCGAGCCAGCTCGCGGGCGCGCTCGAGGCCGACGCGCTCGTGCTCGTCACCTCCACCCCGGGCGTGCTCCGCGACCTCGCCGATCCCTCCTCCCGCATCCCCCGCATCACCCACGCCGAGTTCGAGCGGATGGTCGCGGACGGGACGATCTCGGGCGGGATGATCCCCAAGCTCGAGGAGTCCTTCGGGGTCCTCGCCTCCGGCGCGAAGTCGGTGGTCATCGTCGGGAAGCTCGGCGAGGGCGATCTCGCCCGCGCGGTGCTCGACCCGGGGAGCGCCGGGACCGTGCTGGTCGGCTGACGGCGACACTGCCACCGAGAAACCCCGAAGCGACGAGCCGCTACGGAGCGTCACGCGCGCCGGCGTCGGCGGCTACAGCGGCGTGTGCCTCGCGCGCGAAAAGCGCTCCTTCACCTCGTAGGCGAAGCCGTCGAGGACGTCGGGGTCCACCGGATCGCCGTTCAGCGACAGGCTCAGGGACAGGAGCCCCTCGCGCTCGCGCGCGTGCGAGAGCTGGGCCTCCGCGAGCTTGTCGGGCATGCACTCGAGCGGGCCCACGCACACGGCGCCGTCGATCTCGCCGCGCCGCCACTGGAGCACCGGGAGGCCCACCGCGAGGACGGCCTCGTGCTCGAGATCCTCGCGCACGTAGGGCGCCGCGGCCGCGAGCGCCTCCGCGAGGCGCGCCGGGCGCGGCCACCCCATCGCGCTCGCCATCGTGCTCCGGCACGCGCCGAGGAGCCGGCCGCGGACCCACGTCTTGAGCTGGTCTCCGGGCGTGTCGCGCAGGCCGCGCCGCACCTGGACGTGGTCCGAGTACTCGAGGAACTGGGCGACGGGCTCGAGGCGCACCCGGATCCCGCGCTCCTCCAGCGCGTCCGCCACGTCGCCGTTGGCGCCCGCGTCGGAGCGCACGTAGACCTCCCCGACGAGGAGGACCGTGGGGTGCGGCCGGGGGTCCTTGAGGCTCCGGAGGGCGTGCCCGGCGCGACCGAGCAGGGCGGGCACGCCGTAGCTCCGCCCGGTCGCGGCCTCCATGAGCACGCGGCTCGCCGAGAGGCTCCCCGCGGCGGCGCGCTCGAGCAGCGCCGCGAGCTCGGTCGCGTGCGCCGCGTGCACGCGGGCCGCGGCCCCGGGCTCGCGCTCGACGGGGCGGACGTCGCGGAGCGCGTCCTCCAGCAGGCCGAACCCGGCGATCCCCGCGAACACGACGGCCCCGAAGCCGGGCGGCACGCCCTCGAAGTAGTCCGAGTCCGGCGGCGACCAGATCCCCACCCGCGCGCCGTGCCCGAGCCGCTCCAGGATCATCTGGTGGAGCTGCCGGTAGTAGCCGAACCGGCACGGGCCGCTGGAGCCCGGCATGAAGAACGCCAGCCGCTCGTGCGGGTGCGCCCGCTCGAGCCGCTGCAGGAGCGACCCGAGCGTCACGATCATCGGCAGGCACTCCTTGCCGCTCGTGTGGCGCCGCGCCCGCCGGACCGCCTCCGGGCCGGCGCGGGGAAGCACCTCGGCGGGGACGCCGTAGCCGCGCAGCGCCGAGGCGAGCGCGCCGGCCTCCGGCCCCATGGGCGGCACGAGCACGCGCGCGCCGCTGCGGGCGATCTCGGGGAGCGACTGGGAGGCGAGGGCGAGCAGCGGGGCCGCGGACGCGGCGGCGCTCGCGCCGGAGCGCAGGTCCTCGCGGACGCAGTGCAGGAACGCCTCCACGCGCGTCTTCGTCCCGGCGTCGCCGGCGTGGCCGTCCGTCTCGATGACGGCGAAGGGCTTGCCCTCCATGAGGCGCGCGTAGGCGTGCAGCGTGAAGCTGTCGGGCCCGCAGCCGTAGTTGCTCGCGAACAGGCTGTACACCCCGGGCTCGCGCCGCACCTCGTACGCCGCGCGCAGCACGCGCTGCGTGTAGCCCCAGAACGCGCCCGGGACGAGCGGCGTCTCCGGGGCCGACGGGTAGCAGTCGACGGGGATGGCGACGGCGCCCTGCTCGCGCAGCAGCGCGGGGATGTTCGCGCTCAGGACCGCGTCGTGGATCGTGTAGGTGCGCCCGAGGACGACCACGGGCAAGAGCCCCTCGGCGCGGCAGCGGTAGAGCGCGCCGCGCCCGATGCGGAAGAGGGCGGCGTCGAAGCGCGCCTGCTCCTCGCGCGCGACGGCGTGGGCGGATCGCCAGGCGTCCTCGCGCTGGACCCCGAGGTCCGCGGCGAGCGCGCGGCAGGTGTCGAGGAACGCCGGGGCGTCGAGGAAGCCCGGCCCGAGGCGGATGGCCGGCGAGAGGATCCGCCCGGCGTCGAGCGCTCGCCCGAGATCGAGGCGCAGCACGTCGGCGCTCCCCGCCACCACCGGGCAGAGCCAGTGAGAGGTCTCGTCCTTCACGGCCGGCAGGTCGCGCAGCATCGGGAGGAAGACCCGCTCCGCGGGCGCCTCCGCCATCGCGGCGACGAGGCCGTGGTACTGCTGCATGGGCGCGCAGAACGGGACGTGCGCGCGCTCCGTCCCGCGGCGGAGCGGCTCCCGTCCTCCTCCGCGCGCCACGACCACGTCGAGGCCGAGGGCCCGGAAGAAGTGGGCGAAGAACGGGAACAGCCCCTTCAGCTGGAACGCCTCGGCGAGGGCGACGCGCGGCGCGCCCGTGCGCGCCGACAGCGGACGCAGCACGGCCTCGACCAGCTCCGCGCGCTCCCTGAACGGATCGGGCGCGCCGGCGGGGAGCTTCCGCGTGCGGGTCCCGCGCTCGTGGACGGAGCAGCCTCCCCCCCAGGAGAACGCGCGCCGCACCCCCTGGACGCGCGTCCGGAGCCGCTCGATGCGGCAGGAGTTGCCCGACCCGCCGCAACCGGCCGTGGAGCGGCAGACGAACGAGTCCTTCCGGTCCACCCGGGCGTCGAGGAACCGGCCGAGCTCGAGCGGAGCGCCGCCGGGCAGCGCCCCGCGCGCGAGCAGCGCGATCCCCCACGCGCCCACCGTGCCCGGGTTCGGCGGCACGATCACCTCCGCGCCGGTCTGCCGCGCCACCGCCGCCGCGAGCGCGTCGGCGCTGAAGGGCATCCCCTGGCAGAACACGACGTCCCCCACCGAGCGGCTGCCCTTCACGCGGTTCAGGTAGTTCTGCACGACCGAGTCGTAGAGGCCGGCGACGAGGCGCGGCCGCGTGACGCCCGCGGCCGCCGCCTCGTCGAGGATCTCGGCCATGAACACGGCGCAGTGCTGGCCCAGGTCGGCGCAGGCGTCGGCGCCGAGCGCCACGCGCGCGAGCGCCTCGACGTCGCGGTCCCCGAGGCGGAGCCCCTGCTCCTCGATGAAGGACCCTGTCCCGGCGCTGCACGCCTCGTTCATGGCGGCGTCGACCACGCGGCCGCCGAGGAGCCGGATGTACTTCGCGTCCTGCCCGCCGATCTCGAAGATGGTGTCCACCCGCGGGTCGCAGGCGCGCGCTCCCTCGGCGTGAGCGGCGATCTCGTTCAGCACGTGCACCCGCTCGGCGCCGTAGCAGGTCGCGAGCAGCGACCCGACGATCTCGCGACCGCTGCCGGTGACCCCGAGGCCCACGACGGCCTCCCGGAAGGCTCCGCCGGCCGCGCGGCGCACGAGCTCCTGCGCCGCCGCCACCGGGTCGCCGGCGGTGCGCGTGTAGCTCTCCCAGACGGGCGCACCCGAGGCGGCGTGGAGCGCGACGGCCTTCGAGCCGGTCGAGCCGATGTCGAGGCCGAGGATGAGCGCGTCGCCGGCGCCGATCCTGGGGGGCGGACGCGCGGGCAGGCGGCGCACGCGCCCCAGGGTGTCGGAGAGCGGCGGGAGCAGCTCCACGGGCGCGTGCGCCGCAGGGGCCACGAGGTCGTCGGGCCGCGGGAGCGGCGCGGACCCCCGGGCGGCCAGCACCGCGCACCCGAGCGCGTCCAGGTAGAGCGCGTCGTCGCCGCGCTCCTCCTCGAGGGTCATCCCGCGCTCCGCCACGATCCGCCCGAACCGCTCGCGGATCCTGCGCGAGCGTCCGACCCCTCCGGCGAGGACCACGGTCGCGGCCTCCGGGGGCCGCCGGAGCAGCACCTGGACGTTGTCGCAGATCGCGTCGAACAGGCCGGCCAGGATCCGCGCCCGGTCCTCGCCCTGGTTCGCGAGGTGGGTCATGTCGGTCTTCAGGATGACGGGGCAGCGGCCGGAGAGCGGCGCCGGATCCTCGACCGGCGCGGCGAGGAGGTCCGCCTCCTCGGGGTCGAGCCCGAAGCGCTCGACGAGCTGGCGCAGGAAGCTCCCCGTGCCCTGCGAGCAGCGCGGGTTCTCCCGGTAGTCCGCGTCCTCGCCGCCGCCCAGCTCGACCACCGAGAAGCCGTGCGCGCCGATGTCCACGATCACCGCGGGGCCCGGCCCGTGGAGGAACCGCACGCCGGCGATACGCGCCTGCTTGGCCGGGACGCGCGAAAGGGCCAGCTGCCGCCCGAGGCGCCCGGACGCGAAGGCCCCGCCGACGTCGTCCCATCCCCACTGCCGGAGGAGCTCGCGCACCGCCGCGCCCGGCGCCTTGTGGTGCTCGAGCCGCGCGCGCCGGAGCCACACGAGCTCGCCCGGGCGAGCGACGAGCTCGACCACCTTCACCGTCTCGGCGCCTGCGTCCACCCCGAGGAAACGAGGCATGCTGACGGCGAGTGTCGCCCAGCGCGCGCCCGGCGGGCTTGACCAGAACGGGCGCGGCGAGAGGGCCAGGGGCACGCCTCCACGCTCCGGGCATCCCTCGTGGGTCCACCCCGCGATGGCCACGCACCCGCCTCGAGGGGCCGCGCCCACGATCCCGCTCGTGCCCGCGAACCTCACCGCCCAGTACAAGGACGCGGAGCTCCGCTTCCGCGAGGCGGCGAGCCACGACGACAAGCGCGAGGCGCTCCGCGAGATGATCGCGCTCCTCCCGAAGCACAAGGGGACGGAGAAGCTGCACGCCGACCTCAAGAAGCGCCTCGCGAAGCTCGAGGAGGAGGGCGAGCACGTGCGCCAGAGCGGCGTCCACCGCACGGACCCCGCGCACGTGCGCCGCGAGGGGGCCGGCCAGTGGGTGCTCCTCGGGCCCCCCAACGCCGGCAAGTCGTCGCTGCTCGCCGCGCTCACCCACGCGCACCCCGAGATCGGCGAGTACCCGTTCACCACGCGCGCGCCGCTGCCGGGGATGATGGCGTTCGAGGACGTGCAGGTGCAGCTCGTCGACACGCCGCCCGTCGCGCCGGGTCACACCGAGCCGTACCTGCCGAACCTCGCGCAGGGTGCGGACGGCGTCGTCGTCGTGCTGGACCCCACCGCCGACGACGTGGAGGCGGCGTTCGCGGCGGTGCTGGAGGTCCTCTCGCACGGGCACGTCTGGCCGCGCGGCCGCGCCCCGCCGCCGGGCGCCTCGCCGCTCCTCGTCCACCGCCCGGTCCTCGTCGTCGCGACGCGCCGCGACCTCGACGAGGACGGCACGTTCGCGGCGCTCGCGCGCGAGGCGGTGGGCGCGGACCTGCCGTTCTTCGCGGTGTCCGCGACGCGCGGCGACGGTCTCGACGCGCTGCGACCCGAGCTCTTCCGCGCGCTCGGCCGGATGCGCGTCTACACGAAGGAGCCGGGGAAGAAGCCTGACCTGGGGAAGCCGTTCGTGCTGCCGGGCGGCGCGACCGTGCACGACCTCGCCCTCGTCGTGCACCACGAGGTCGCCGCCCACCTCAAGTTCGCGCGCATCTGGGGCCACGCGCGCTTCGAGGGGCAGCAGGTCGATCGGCACCACGTGCTGGCCGACCGCGACGTGGTCGAGCTACACGCGTGACTCGGCGCACGATACCCGGCCTGCGGCGGGCGTCCTCGCTCCTTGCGCCTGCGGCGTACGGAAGTCTCACCATTCATCACGAATGCAGATACTCGGCGGACGAGCGGTAGGTGTTTCGACCGCCGTCACCGTGCGCATGCCGGATTCGGGCATCGACGGGGTGGGCGCGCGTTCCGGGCGCTCCCACGATGAACGCGCCAGAGGCGGTGAAGCAGGCGGACGTCTCGTCGTGTCAGCCCGCAGGAGGCGCGCAGCGTTACACCGCGCGGGTGCATGCGGACTTTCCGAACGCGCATCCGCAGGTCGCGCCATCGCACGGACCGGAGCTGGCCGGGAAGCCGAGCAGATTCACCAATGGTGACAACTATCGCCAGCGGTAGTGGCGCCCCGACGTCGCGGCTTCTCTCGCGAAGAAGCAAGGCGTCCCAGTTGCGGTGGGTGAAACATGTCTCATTGACGCGTTCTGGTCGCGATTGCGTTCAACCTGCGGGCCCGCGCGGGAGGGTTGCTCTCGCGCACGCGCCTCGCGCCTGCCGCGCGCGCCGAGCGCCGTGATGCCTCGACGAGGGCGCGAGAGAGAACGCCGCGCAGGCGCGAACCTCGCGCGTCTCCGGAGCTCCGAAAATCGCGTGCTACGAAGAGTGTACTGGAGGTGCACCCCATGTCTGCGCTCGCCCCGGCCACCCTCGAATCGAACGTCCTCGCCCACCGCCTGAGCGAGCTTGCCGGAGAGGAACGGAACGTCCAGGTCGACTTTCTCCTGCACCTCGACGAGTTCGATCGGCGCCGCGCCTTCGTCGAGGCCGGCCACGCGTCCCTCTGGAGCTACTGCCTGGAGGCGCTCCACCTGCGGGAGGGCGCCGCCGGCCGGCGCATCCAGGCGATGCGCGTGCTGCGCCGCTTTCCGAGCCTCGAGGCTCCGCTGCGCGATGGGCGCCTGTGCCTTTCCACCGTGGCGCTCCTCGGCCAGGTGCTCACCGAGGAGAACGTGAACGACCTCCTCGGTCGCGCAGCCTTCCGGACCCGGGCCGAGGTCGAGCACCTCGTCGTCTCCGTCCAGGCGCGCACCGCTCCGCGCGCTGGCCTCCGCAAGCTGCCCGAGCGCGCGCCCGGCGCGGTGAGCGCCCCGCTGCAGCTCCCGGAGGCCGAGCGGACCGAGGCGGCGACCGCGCCCGGTCCTGAGGCTCCGACCCTCGATCCGGGCCCCAACACCGCCTCGCTCCCGGCGCCCCCGCCCATCGTCGCGCAGCCGAAGCGAAGGGCCGAGACGCTCGCCATCTCGGAGAGCCAGTGGTCGCTCCGCGTCACCCTCGACCGCGCCTGCAAGGAGGACCTGGAGACGCTCCGGTCGCTTCTGTCGCACAAGGTCCCGGACGGCGACCTCGCGGCAGTGCTCCACGAGGCGATCCGCTGCGCCATCCAGAAGCACGGCAAGCGCAAGGGCGCGGTCGCGCCAGAGCGAAAGACCAAGGACGCCAAGGAAGGCTCGAAGGAGGGCGCGAAGCAGGTGGCGGCGGAGCCGCCGGCGGCCAGGACCACGATCCCGGCGATAGTGCGCCGCGCCGTGTGGAAGCGCGACGGCGGGCGGTGCGCATGGGTCGGCCAGGACGGCTGCCGCTGCAATAGCCGCTGGAAGCTCGAGGTCGACCACATCCAGCCCGCCGCCCTCGGGGGACCGTCCACGGTCGAAAATCTTCGGGTCGCATGCCGAGCCCACAACCTGCTTCACGCAGAGAGAACCTTCGGGCGCGAACACATGGATCGCTTCCGCCGCGACACGGGCGACGGGCCATCGCCGCTCTCGTGCGCTGGCGTGGCGGCTCCCGTCATGCAGCTGGGAATGTGGGCGCCGTGATTCCGCTGCCGCGTATCGGCCGCGCCTAACTTCGCGGACCGGGTTGGGTTCGCACGGCAGCGCGCTAGAGCGATGACTCGCCGCTCGCGTACCTCCCGGCTTCCGAAACACCACGCCCCACTTGCGCCGGTGACGCTCACCGCTCCGCGGCCCGCAATGGTCCGCGCGAAGCATTCCCGGACCGCGCCGTGCCTACCCCGTCGATGCCGAACCGGAGCGCGCGGTGCGCCGCTGGTCCGACCAGGGCCGCCTCCGTCGGTCAGCAGCCGAAGATGTGACGAATCCTCAGACGGAAGCAGAACGCGTCGGCGCGCGTCGCTGCGGGTGTCGCCTCGGGTTCGGCTCCGCCGTGGCCCGGGAGCTATCTCCCGGCCTCGCCGGCGGTCGCCGACGCGGGCAGCGGGCGCGCCGCGTGGGCGGGGGCGACCTCCTCGCCGCGCATCGCGCGCATGATCCTGCCGGCGTTCGCGGCCAGGCGGGCGCTGCCGTCGGGCAGCGGCCGGTCCTCGGGGTCGGTGACGCTCGCGCCCGCCAGGCCGGCGAACACCGTCACCTTGAGATCCTTGCCCACCACGGCGTAGCGCGGCTCCCAGCCGACCGTCGAGAGCACGAAGCGATCGTCGGGCGAGTCGAACGCGGAGAGCCCGTCGGAGTGGAGCGACGGTGGGTGCGTGTCGCCGAGCAGCGAGAAGATCGTCGGGACGAAGTCCACGTGGCTCGTCGGCGCGTCGTGCACGCCCGCCGGGATCCCGTCGCCGAGCACCACGAACGGCACGTGGATCTGCTCGTTCGTCACCGCCGAGCCGTGGCCGAGGTGGCCCTTCTCCCGGAACTCCTCCCCGTGATCGCCGGTGAAGAGCACGAGCGGCTTCTTCCCGCGGGTCCGCTCGAACCAGGAGAGGAACTCCTCGAGCGTCCCGTCGAGCGCGTAGGCCGCGTTCTTGGCGCGGTTGCGGATCTGCTCCGCCGGCGCGGTGGTGGCCTTGATGCCCCCCGAGCCGTCCCACACCGGCCGGAAGGGCTCCTGGCCGCGCGGGTAGAAGTAGTTGAAGTGCGTCCCGTAGAGGAAGACGAACATGAAGAGCGGCTGGTCGCGCGGGACCGCCTCGGCCATCTTGCGCGCGTCGAGGAGGAGCTGCGGATCGCGGTCGCCCCAGCCCTCGCCGTCGCAGCGGTTCTTGAGGTCCTCGGCGGACACGCCGGCGAACACCGTCTCGCGCAGGTCCATCCAGTCGAGGCAGGAGGCGGAGAGCGCCTTCACCGCGTAGCCGTTCGCGCGCAGCGCCGGGAAGAGCACCGGCCGGCGGCCCGCGCCGAGCGTGGCCTCGAGCTTCTGCGCCTGGAGCCCGTACAGGAGGCTGAAGATCGTGTAGTGCGTCGCGACCGCGCCCGCGTAGTGGCGCGTGAAGCGCGCGCCCGCCTCGGCGCGGCGCCACAGGTTCGGCATGACGTCCGGCGCGAGGTGCGCCGCGGGCAGGCTCTCCGCGACGAGGAAGAGCACGTCGGGCTTGCGGGTGAAGTGGATCTCCTCCGGCGCGACCCCGGCCGGCAGCCGCAGCGACTCCTGGCCGGCGAACTGGTCCACGGCGCGCTTCCCGAAGAGGCGCGAGTAGATGCCGTTCATGCGCACCGGCACCTGCAGCGGCAGGACGCCGGAGGCGGCGAACATCGCCGGACCGCCGAGGTAGACGAGCCCCGCCCCGTACACGCGCTCCGCCGCGGCCGCCAGGACGAGCGTGAGCGCGAGGGTCCACGCACGCCGCCCGCTCGCGAAGCGCCGGATGAACCACGCGCCCGCCGCGACGTCGAGCGCGACGAAGAGGGCGCCGGCGGCGAGGAATGTCGCGACGTCCGCCGGGGACACGCCCGTCTCCTTGAGCGCGTACGGCTGGAACAGCACGCGCAGGAAGAAGCCGTTCACGTGGAAGCCGACCGCCCCGAAGATCCGGCTGTCGAGGGCGACAAGGCTCGTCGCGAGGCCGAGCACGGCCGGCGCGGCGAAGCGGTACGCGCGGGGTCGGAGCGAGAAGGGGAGCGCGAGCGCGAACGCGGCGAGCGCGAGGAGCGCCGCCTGCGGGAGGAAGGTGGGCCAGAGCGGCGCCCGGTACGCCGCGGGCGCGTTGCGGACCGCCGCCGCGATCGAGGTCGCGTACAGGGCGAGGAAGAGCGGGACGTGCAGGAGCGACCAGACGAGCGCGGGGAACCGGTACCCGGCCCCGCCCCGCGTCGCCCCGGCGCCGACATCGAGCGCGCGGGACATTCGGGCGCGGAACCTAGCATCACCCGCCCGTGCTCGCCACCCGGCGGGGAGCGGCCGAGCGGGCGGTCAGCCGCTGGCAGGCGCGGATCGCGGCGCCACCCTCATCTCGAGCAGCACCCGCCCGCACGCCGGGCAGCCGGGATCGCCGGGATCGTCCGTCCACATCTCGCAGGCGGGGCACTGGAACCGCACGCCCGAGCCGCCCGCGCCGGGCTGGTCCTCCGGCGCGGGGAAGAGCACGCGCCCCGCGGCGGCGAGCGCGGCGAAGTACTCGTAGCGCGCGGCAGGGGTGACGTCGTCGGGGAGCGGCATGCGGGTGAAGGTGCGGCCGGCGAGCGCCACGGTGGGCCCCGCCTCCCGCGCGGCGAGGAGCGCCTGCTCCGAGCGGCGCGGCCAGGGCTGGTCCGCGAACCAGCGCGCCTTGAAGGCGCTCCACTCGGCGAGCGTCCTCACCTCCGCGAGCGCGGCGTGGAAGGCGTCGAGCTGCCTCATGAACGCGGGCTCGTAGGGCATGAGCGCGATCTTGCGCGCGCGCACCGGGGCCGACAAGAAGGACGGGTGCCGTCCGCGCGTGGCCGCTCGTCGCGCGCCGCCGGCGGCACGAGCGAGGAGAGCCGAGATGTCCGAGGGACCCCGCCGCGACTTCGAGGCCGCCTACCTGGCAGGGACGCCGCCCTGGGACATCGGCCGGCCGCAGCCCGAGATCGTGAAGCTCGCCGAGGAGGGCGAGGTGAGGGGCACCGTGCTCGACGTCGGCTGCGGCACCGGCGAGAACGCCCTCCACCTCGCGAGCCTGGGCCGGCCGGTCGTCGGGGTGGACGGCTCGCCCGCCGCGATCGCGCGCGCCCGCGAGAAGGCGGCGGCGCGCGGGCTGGAGGTGGCGTTCCACGTCGCCGACGCCCTGCAGCTCGGGCGCCTGCGCCTGCGCGTCGAGACGGTCGTCGACTGCGGGCTGTTCCACGTCTTCTCCGACGAGGAGCGTCGCCCGTACGCGGAGTCGCTCACGGAGGTGCTCTCGCCCGGCGGCGTGCTCCACATCCTCTGCTTCTCCGACGCGGAGCCGCCCGGGCCGGGCCCGCGGCGCATCGCCGAGTACGACCTCCGCGCGACGTTCCGCTCGCTCTTCGCGATGGTGCGGATCCGCCCCGCGGTGTTCGACAGCCTCCTCCTGACCGGCGGCGCCAAGGCCTGGCTCGCGACGTTCGTGCGGATCTGAGCCAGAAAAACCGAGGGCCGCGCCTCCTCGAGGGAGGGCGCGGCCCTTCGGTGCGGCGGGTCAGGATGGCCGGACTAGAAGATCGTCCACTGCACCATGACCTGCGGGGCGGAGGTCACCGTCGCCTCCGTCTCGCCGAAGCCGTAGCCGCGGTGGATGAACCACTCGACGCCGGCGTGGAGCTTGCCCTTCGGGCCGCCCGCGACGGAGAGCACGTCGACGAGCAGCTCCGGCTGCGCCCAGATCTCGACGGCGTTGTCGCGCGCGCCGTCCTTCGTGCCGTTCACGTCGACGAAGCCCGTGAAGAGGAACGGCACCGGACCGACGGCGAACGGCACCGTCCAGTACGGCGAGATCTGCCACTGGTGATCGGCGAACTTGTCGTACCGGTAGAAGAGGTTGAGCCCGAGCACCCAGCCCGGCGGCGCGACGAAGTCGAACCCGACGCCGCCGAGGTAGGCGTAGAAGTTGCCGCCCTGGTTCACCTCGCCCGCGAGTCCCCAGTTCCGGATGACGCCGCCGATGGGGGCCTTCTGGCCGAGCAGGTCGTTCAGGAACAGGCGCGGGTGCCACTCGACGTAGGCGCCGGTCGCGTCCTCGCCGCCCACCCGGCCGCGGGTCAGGTCCGTGAAGAAGAAGCTGTCGCCGTGCTCCCACGTGGAGAAGTGGTTGAGCGTCAGCGTCGTGAGGCGCCCGTGGTCGTAGTTTCCGAGCGCGTCGTCGAAGTTGTACCCCTGCAGCAGCTGGACGTTGGTGGTGGAGAACCCGCCAGCGCGCGCCGCGGGCGCGAGCGCGACGAGCGCGATCGCGAGGAGGCTTCGGAGGAGAGAGGAGACGTTCATGGGGCGACGCTTCTAGCGCAGCCCTCTGACTCTCGAAAGGGTATTCCCGTACCCGCGGTCGCTGCTCGCTCCGTGCGAGCGGGCGCGGCCGCTACTCGAAGGGCACGAGGTGGAGCCGCTCGCCCGGCTCCGCGCCCAGAATCTCGCGTGCCTTCGCGGGGATGCGGACCGTCTCGCCGTCGATCCGCGCCGGGGCGCGCACGGCGCGGAAGCGGCTCTTCCCCTCGGTCCGGTGCAGGCCCACGAGCCGCTCCTCGCCGTCGCGCTCGAGGGGCTCCTCCGAGAGCTTCGCCCGCCGGTAGGCGCGCACGAGCGTGACGTCCTCGAGCCGCGCCTCGTAGTGCGGCCCGCCGTCGAACGGGTCGATGCGGCTCACGTACTGGAAGCCGAGCCGGTCGAGCATCCGCCGCACGGGCTCGGTGGCGGGGCCCACCTTGCCGAGGTTCCGCTGCACCTGCTCGGGGAACAGCGTGGCGTACACGTCCACGGGCGGGAAGAGCTGCTGGATGAACTCCTTGTTCTCGCGGCTCTTCTTGTCGGCGGTCTGGTAGTCGAGGTCGGTGAAGCGCTTGCCGAACGCCTCCCAGAACGCGCTGCGGCCGTCCTTCGTGAGCGGCGGCATGAGCTCGGCGAGCACCTTCTCGCGGAAGCGGTCGCGGAACATCGCCATGTAGAGGAAGCGCACGTAGGCGAGCTGCTTGCCCGCGCGCTCCTCGCCGCCGCGCTCCTCCGGATCCACCACCAGCCCGCCGATCTCGGTCGGCCCGTCGAAGTGGTAGCCGATCGAGAGGACCTGGTGCTTGAAGTGCCGGTCGATCGTCGACGAGTAGTGCTCGCGCTCGGACACGTCGAAGAACGTGCAGGGCGACTCGCGCGTGCCGTGCTGGGCGATCACCATCGACGTGCCGACGATCCGGCCGGAGCGCGGCTCCTCCGCCACGAAGACGTAGGAGCGCTCCAGGGGATCGCGGATCTTCGCCGAGAAGCTCCGGACCGAGCCGTCGATGATGCGGGCGAGGGCGCGCTCGTCGTACGGCAGGTTGACGGTGTTCAGCACCTTCGCGAGCCGGGCGAGGCTCGCGAGGTCCGACTTCTGCGCGTCGCGGAGGAGGAGCATGCGTCGGGTCGGGAGGACTAGCACGGGCCCCGAAGGCTGTCACCCGCGGGGAACCCGGCGCCCCGCGCGGCTCGCGCGAGGAGCGACGCGCCGGTGTCGGCGCCGGCGGCCGGCGGATCCCGCCCGGCCGTTCGGGGTCCCGCCGCCCGCTCGGGAACGTTGAACGGGGCGCCTCGCCGTGACATGGAGAACGCCATGCGCGCCGTCGTGCAGCGGGTCTCCCGGGCCGAGGTCCGGGTGGAGGGGCGGGTGGTCGGTGGGATCTTGCGCGGCCTGGCCGTGCTCCTCGGCGTCGCGCGCGAGGACGGCCCCGCCGACGCCGACCTCCTCGCCGAGAAGATCGCCGGCCTGCGGATCTTCGAGGACGCGGGCGGCAAGATGAACCTCGCCGCCGGCGAGGTGGGGGGCGGGGTGCTCGTCGTCTCGCAGTTCACCCTGCTCGGCGACGCTCGCAAGGGCAACCGCCCGAGCTTCGTGGACGCCGCGAACCCCGAGACCGCGAGCGCGCTCTACGAGCGGGTCTGCGCCCGGCTCCGCGAGAAGGGGCTCGCCGTCGCGACCGGGGTGTTCCGCGCGGAGATGGAGGTCGAGCTCGTGAACGACGGCCCGGTCACCATCCTGCTCGACTCGCGCCGTCTGTTCTGAACCGGAGGTCAAGGGATGTCCGACTGCCTCTTCTGCAAGATCGTCGAGAAGAAGATCCCCGCGCGGATCGTCCACGAGGACGCGGACACAGTCGCGTTCGAGGACGTGAACCCGCAGGCGCCGACGCACGTGCTCGTCGTCCCGCGGAAGCACGTCGCGAGCATGATGGAGCTCGGCCCGGACGACGAGGCGCTCGTCGGCAAGCTCTTCCGCGCCGGCGCCGCCATCGCGAAGGCGCGCGGCATCGACGGCCCGGGCTACCGCGTGGTCATGAACCACAACCGCGACGCGGGCCAGAGCGTGTTCCACATCCACCTGCATGTGCTGGGAGGTAGACGGATGGGATGGCCTCCAGGCTAGCCTCGGAGAGCCTCGGCTGGGGTCTCGTGGCTCTGCGGGGGTGACCCGAGCTAGTACCCGGCGCCCATGCCCTGCGCCGCCGCCCCCGGCCCCTCGCGCGCGAGGGCGTTCGCCGACCGCGCCGCGAGGGCGGCGCGCCACAAGGCGAGGCGCGCCGAGTAGAGGTCGCCGCGCGCGAGCGCCTCGCGCGCCTCCGCGACGTGGGTGGCGCTCTCGCCGGTCCCCATCGCCTCGTCCCGGGCGCCGTACGTCTGCGCGTCCCGCCGCGTGCGCTCGAGCGCGTCCGCCTGCGCCGCGAGCGCCGCGTCGACGCCCGACGCGTCGCCCTGCGAGAGCGAGCGCAGCGCCTCGTCGAGCGCGCCGAGCGTGGCGCCGGTCGCCTCGGCGCGTCCCGCCGTCGCCTCCGCGGCGGCCGTCTCGCGCCGCGCCTCCTCCTCCTCGCGCGCCGCGAGCCGCGCCTCGAGCGCGTCGGCCCGCGCGCGCTGCGAGTCCACCGCGCCGCGCAGGTCCTCGACCTCCTTGCGGAGCTGCTCGAGCTCGGCGGTGCGCTGCGCGTCGTCGAGCGCCTGCGCGTCGAGGCGGAGCTGCTCCTCTCGCTGGGCCGCCTCCCGCTCCGCGGCGGTGCCTGCGTCGTCCGCGCTGCGCCCCCCCGGCCGCGCGACGCCCGCGGCAGCGTTGCCGGCCGGCGCGCCGGAGGCGGTCCCGGCGGCGGCGCTCTCCGCGCTCCGCGCGGGAGCC